>CAKZYI010000398.1 GCA_937884735.1 uncultured Pleurocapsa sp. | reverse complement strand
TTCCAGTCAAGCACTTAGTTCTCTGCAAGAAAGTTCTTCCTTATTAAGAGCTATTCCCGTACCCATTCCCTATACCTATCTTAGGGGGTTAGATTTTGGCAAATACAAACAAGAAACTGGTTTTGGCGGAGGTATTACCTATCTAAATGGAGAACTCGGTATTGAAAATGGCAAGCCCAAAGGATTTAAAGAATATTATCTACTAACCCTACTATACAAAGTTCCAATCGCCACGCAAATATTTATTGTCTTAGCAATCTTTAGCCTAATTAAATACCGAAATCAAATTCAATTTTGGCAAAATGAGGCTTTTTTAATCGTACCGCCAGTCTTTTATATCGCGACTTTTAGTTTGGCTAATGCCCAAATTGGAGTGAGATATATATTGATGATTTTCCCGTTTTTATTCGTACTAGTTGGGAGGTTGGCTAGATCGTGGAATCCAAGGCAAAAACTATACCGTATTGGCACGATAGCATTAATAAGCTATTTAGCAATTTCCAACTTTTCCTATTTTCCCCACTACATATCATATTTCAACGAAATTCTCCTAAACCGCAAATTAAATTACACCTTACTCGCAGACTCCAATGTCGATTGGGGACAAAACATGATGTATATCAAACGCTATCTGCAACAACATCCAGAGGTTACCAAGGCGACTTCTGGAATATATGGCGACATGGGATTACCCCCAGAAAGAATCTTTGATGCCAGTAATCCCCAGCCTGGATTAATGGCGATCGAAGTTAACGATCTCGTGGGAATCACTACCAAGCCCGAACAGTTTCAATGGATCGAAGAAAATCTAAAACCTCAAGCCAGCGTCGGCTACAACTATTTAATTTTTGACATCAAACCCGAACATCTTCAGTCAATGCTCAATTCCAAGTAGTTTTTTAAACAAATTCGATATACGGAGACTAATCAAATGAGCCAAATCAATTATTCAATTGTAATTCCCATTCTCAACGAATCAGAAACTATCGACGAACTATGGAAACAGCTTTCTTCAGTAATGGTCAAATTAGACTGTTGTTGGGAAGTAATTTTTGTTGATGATGGAAGTACCGATTCATCTTTATTTCAACTACAACAATTGAGCCAGCATCATCCTGAAATCAAAGTATTGAGCCTATCGCGCAATTTTGGTCATCAACCAGCCCTAACTGCAGGTATTGACAACGCTAAAGGAGAAGCAACTATTTTGATGGACGGAGATTTGCAAGATGCTCCAGGAGCCATTATTGACTTTATCGAACTATGGCGGCAAGGTTATGACGTAGTTTACGCCATACGACGCAAACGTAAGGAAAAATGGCTCAAAAGAAAAGCCTTTAGATGGTTTTACCGAATTCAGAGTTATTTATCAGAAGTCAAGTTACCGCGAGATGCAGGAATATTTTCCTTAATGGATCGCAAGGTGGTCGCTAGTTTGCAACAAATGCCCGAACGCAATCGCTACTTAAGTGGTCTGAGAGCTTTTGCTGGATTCAATCAAATTGGTATTCCTGTCGAACGAGGTCCTCGCTATCAAGGAGAACCCAGGGTGAAGCTTTCCAAACTTTTCAAGCTAGCCTTTGATGGAATTTTTTCCTTCTCTACCGTTCCCTTAAGAATAGTAACTATTCTCGGTTTGATTTTCGCTTTAACTGCATTTGTAATTGGCTTAGTCGGATTGATATTTAAGTTTGTCTTAGGAACCGAATTTTTATCTTGGTCTTATGGTTTAACCACGACATTTTTTATCGGAGGAATTCAACTATTGTGTTTGGGGGTGATTGGAGAGTACATCGGCAGAATTTATGATGAAGTAAAGCAAAGACCTTACTATGTAATCAATAGAAGCATCGGTTTTGAAACGCCTCACAACTATCAAAGACTAGAAAATAGCAAGTCCACACAACAATCTGTTGAATCTCAATTAAATAATTAAATGAATTTAAATGTATTTATAAATCCTTGGAGTTTAGTTTTAGCAGCGGGAATTAATACCTGCATTGGTAACTTGCTCCTTAAACAATCTCGTCGCGTAGCTAGCGATTTAAGCTTGCTTTCGATGTTTTTCTCACCCTGGTTTATTGGCGGAATTATGTTTTTTGGCATGAACGTGATTTTATTCACCAAAGCTTTGGAAAAGCTGCCAGTTTCCGCTGCTTATCCCGTATTAGCAGGACTGGGTTTTGGATTGCTAGCCATGTCCAGCAGCGTGCTGTTTGACGAACGTCTCAACTATAACCAGTGGGTTGGTGTGGCAATGATTTTGGCAGGAGTTATCATTCTCTCTCGCTCTTAAAATTACAGGCAATTTTATTAGAAGTAATCAAAACAAGCCATGTCAAACTCAAAATTTATAGTTGTTTGCAGCTTTTTATTAGCTTGCTCAACTTTGGTATCGGGGTGCAGCCTTGAAGCAGCTGTGGAAGAAGAACAGACTTCCCCCGTGGAATCTTCTAATACCAAACCGATTAAAACTTCTGAGATTTCCCAGTCAGATAAAACATTGAAACAATTTCCCCAGGATGTTGGCTGGGTCAATATCAAAAAAGATTATGGAGCAAAAGGAGACGGCGTAACCGACGATACCGAAGCCATTCGCCAAGCTTTAGAGCAGCCGAAAACTGGAGACTATAGAAGACCAAACATTATTTATTTTCCAGAGGGTACATATTTAGTCAGCGATACCCTGCAATTTCCTGAACCTGGATTGACCTGCTGCGTTTCCTTTCAGGGACAAGGAGAAGGTAAAACCATAATTCGACTCAAAGACAATGCAGCAGGATTTGACAATACTCAGTCTCCCAAAGCTGTTATTAGAACTAAGGCAGGCAATGCCGCTTTTCGATACTACATAAGGGATTTGAGTATCAGCGTGGGTTCGGGTAACTTCGGTACTATCGCCCTAGATTATATTTCTAATAATAGAGGCGCGGTTAAAAACGTAACTATTACTTCCGAAAATGGGGAAGGAAAAATCGGTTTGGGTTTGACGAGAAAATGGCCAGGACCCAGTTTGTTTAAGAATGTGACCGTAAATGGCTTTGATTATGGCATTCGGGTGCGCCATCCTGAATATGGCTTGACTTTTGAACAAATTACTTTGAAAAATCAAAATGTAGCTGGTATTGAGAATCAGACTAACACCCTGACTATTCGCGGCTTGAAAAGTCACAATGCCGTTCCCGTAATTCGCAATTTAGATAGAGGTTTGATAATTGTTCTAGAAGCAGATCTTCAAGGAGGTACGGCAGAATCTACGGCGATTGAAAATGAAGCCTATCTTTATGCCAGGGATATTAAAACCCAAGGATACGGTTCGACAATTCAACAGGAAGATCTCACCATAGCAGAATCCGCCGTTAAAGAATATGTCTCCCATCCCGTTACCAGCCTGTTTGACAGTCCCGAACATTCTTTAAATTTACCTATTAAAGAAACACCAGAGTTCCACGACAACAATATCGATAATTGGGCAAATGTCGATGACTATCCATCCCTGCAAGCGGCATTAAATTCGGGCAAGTCAACGATTTACTATCCCCAAGGCGATCGCAAACTCAGCGGGGAAATTATCGTACCCGATACGGTTAGAAAGATTGTGGGGTTTGAATCTTTTATCAATCTCACTCAAGATTCGGCGGCAACTTTAAAAGTAGTTGGAGATAGTCCTCAACCATTGATTATTGAAGGGTTGCTCTTGAAAAACGTAACTATAGAACACCGAGGAAAGCGTCCTTTGACAATCAAACATACCAAAAAAGCCACAATTAATAATTTTCCGCGATCGGGAAATTTGTTTTTAGAAGACGTGCAAATGGATTTAAATTTGGAGCATCCTCAAAACGTCTGGGCGAGACAGCTTAACGCCGAAACTTTGCATCAAGCTCGCACTAAAGTTAGTAACAATGGAGGCAATCTTTGGATTTTGGGCATTAAAACCGAAGGCAAAGGAACGGTTTTGGAGACTATCAACGGCGGGAAAACAGAACTACTGGGGACATTAGTTTACCCCGTTCAAAAATTTGATCGCCAAGACAAACTCGAACCCGCCTTTATCAACCGCGACTCCCATCATTCTCTAATTTATTCGGTAAGCGTTCACGGCAAAGATCGCAACTATCCGATTCAAATCGAAGAAACCCGTGACGGTAAGACCAAGCAATTGCGATCGTCCGAACTGCCTAATTTAACTATGCCCTTATTTGTGGGCTATTAATAAATGGCTAAAAGCTTTTTAATAAAAAATGACAAATAACACAACAGCGATCGCATCTCACTTAATGTTGTTCGAGCTTTCGGTTGGGGGGCATTATCCCGAATACATCGCTCACTTAATTAAATATTGGTACGACAGGCGGCTATGGGGAAAATTGTCGATCGTGGTTTCGCCTGAATTTATGGACAAACATGCCACGGTAGTCAATTTGACTCAGAATCAAGGCGATTGTAAAACTAGACAAAGGCATCGCTCAGTTCGATTTGTTACCATCGATCAAGCAGAAGCCGACTGGTTAAAACCTTCGCGCAATAGTTCTCAAAGAATGGTTCGAGCATTTCAGGAATTCAAACTTTTACAGAAATATGCCAAACTCCTCCAAGCCAGCCAAATTTTAGTTACTTATTTCGATACTCGCCAATTTCCTCTAGCTTGCAGACAAAGACTGCTCTGTCCTATTTCTGGAATTTATTTCCGCCCCCGTTTCCACTACGGCGAATTTGCTCTTGAGGAAAGTAGCAGTATCGGCGAAAAATTGACCTTAGAAAAAGAATAGTTATTGCTATCTGCCAGTTTGCAACATCCCCAATTAACCAATCTTTTTTGTCTCGATCCTTTTGCAGCCAAACACCTAGCAAGATTCTCTCGGCGAGTCAATAGTTTGCCTCTAGCCGATCCCGTAGATATTGACAGGGAACTTAAAATTGATGCCACTCAGCTAAAAACCCAACTGGGTATCGAACCCCAGCGAAAAGTTTTACTACTGTTTGGTGCTTTAACCAAACGCAAAGGCATTTTACCCTTGTTAGATTCTCTGTGCCTACTCTCCCCCGAAATTACCAATCGGCTTTGTCTATTTTTAGTCGGCTCTATGGATTCGGAATTTAAAGATCGCATTGCTTCTAAAATCGATCGCCTGACTTCCTCGACTTCGGTACAGGTGGTTACTCAGTATGAATACGTCAGCGAAACCGAAATTCAACAATATTTTCAGCTAGCAGACGTGGTACTGGCACTCTATCAACGTCACGTAGGGATGAGCGGTATTTTGATTAGAGCGGCTGCTGCTCAAAAACCAGTCTTAGCCTCGAATTACGGCTTGATGGGAGAAATTACCCGTCGCTATAAACTGGGAATTGACCTCGATGCAAAAGATCCTCAAGCGATCGCTAAAGGATTGACAGAGTTTTTATCACATTCACCGATGACATTTGCAGATGCCCATTTAATGGAGCAGTTTGCGACGCAGAATTCGGCTGTTAATTTTGCCTCCACCATTTTCCAGACTTTGAATATCGCCCCTGTGGTTAATTAACCTATAACCCATAACCTATAACCACCAACAACAATTAACAATCAATAACTAATAACTAATAACTAATAACTAATAACTAATAACTAACTATTAATGAGCCAAACATCGACCGAAACATCCCAAAATATTGAAAATTCATCTAAATCTACCGAAGCCTACAAAGCAACTCAGTATTTATTGCGTCGTATTGTTCCCCCGCAGTTTTATTACCGCTTGCGGACTTTTAATCGCCGCTATCCCTGGTTGTTTCTGCCCTTTGCTCGCTGGCGTTGGCGCAGATGGCGCAAAAAATATAACATCAACTATAATATTGCAGAACCCGCAACACCGTTTCCTCTAGAGAAGGATACCGATATCGTTATAGAGGCTTATCCCCGTTGTGGTAATACCTTTGCTCACATTGCTTTTAAGTTTGCTCAAGACAGAGAAGTTAACATTGCCCACCATACCCACGCAGCAGCCCAGGTAATTGCGGGAGTCAAAAATAAAGTACCTACCTTAGTAATAATTCGTCCTGCTGAAGATGCCATTGTTTCTTATTTAGTGGGAGGATTCGATCCAGGGTTAACTGTAAAACAGGCGTTGCGAGAATATATTAGTTTCTATAGTCTGATTTTGCCCTATCGAGATCGCTTTATTTTAGCTACCTTTCAAGAATTGACTGGGGATTATGGTGCGGTGATTAAAAGAGTCAATCGGACTTATGGTACTGATTTTGGTGAGTTCGACCATACAGAAGCTAACGTTCAAGAATGTTTTGCGATCGTCGATCGCGGTTATGAAAATGCTTTTGGTGATTTATCAAAAGAAATAGTCAGTCGCCCATCGGATTCTCGAACCGCCCTTAAAGAAAAAGTTCGTCAAAAATATCGCCAAGAATCTCCCGATAAATTGCGAAATAAAGCCGAACAAATTTATACATTATTAACTCAAAAGAATTCTTGATAATTTGATTTTTTCTCTTATTAAAACTATTTTAGGTAAAAATTATGTCTGCTACTAAAAGTCAAAAAATTGTTCGCAAACTTAAAAAAGCTAAAAGTTATTTAGATTATTTAAATCTAAGTTTAACTAATTCTAAATCTACGGCAACTATTAGAGAAGTCAAAGATAAAAAATTAAGCTATTTGGAAACTACAACTTTGGGAGAGTTGACTCAAGCCGTAATTAAAATAGATAGACAACAAATACCAGGAATTATTGTCGAAACTGGTTGCGCTTTGGGGGGGTCTTCAATTGTCATTGCCAGCAACAAAAGCCGCGATCGCGAA
This sequence comes from uncultured Pleurocapsa sp., assembly GCA_937884735.1. Lineage (GTDB taxonomy): Bacteria > Cyanobacteriota > Cyanobacteriia > Cyanobacteriales > Xenococcaceae > Waterburya. The sequence goes on along the minus strand of CAKZYI010000398.1, from coordinate 2,023 downwards.
TTATTTGTCTACGATGTTTTTGGTATGATTCCACCACCAAGCGATCGCGACGATAAAGACGTACATCAACGCTATGAGGTTATTAAACAAGGAGAATCGATTGGTTTGGGAGGAGATTTGTATTATGGATATGAGGACAATCTCTACGATAAAGTTGCTCAATCTTTTATCGATTTCGATCTCAATCCAACGGAGCATAACATCCATTTAGTTAAAGGACTGTATGAAGATACTCTCCACGTAGATCGACCTGTAGCTTTGGCTCATATTGATTGCGATTGGTACGAATCAGTGCTAACCTGCCTCAAACGGATCGAACCTCATGTAGTTAAGGGCGGCATTTTGGTAATTGATGATTATTATCACTGGTCTGGTTGTCAAAAAGCGGTAGATGAATATTTTCAAAACCTGCCCGACAGTAGCTATAAATTTATCCACAAAACTCGATTGCACATAATTAAACAGTGAGCCAGTCCAAATCAATTAGAATAGCGTGGGTGATGCCCATTTCCTGTATATATTGGCAGGTAATCTTAAGAGATTTTGTCAAAATATTACCAGAAACCAAAATTTTTACTAGTCGCTGGATTAAAGATCCTAGGGAGCTTGAAAATGAATTAAATATCGAAGTAGTAGGTAAGTTAAAAGTTTTTAAATTAGGACAAAAATATGGAGGTTATGGCTCGAAGTTTGCCTACATGTCTTTAAAAATTGTAGGCAGATTATTAAATTATCGACCTCAACTTATCTTTGCTGACACCTTTTGTTTTTGGACATTACTAATTTTATTAACCAAACCTTTAGGTAGATGGAAAGTAATTTTGGCTTACGAAGGTAGCTCCCCTGGAGTAGATTATCGCAATTCTTTTTTGCGCTTACTAATACGCAAAGCAATGATAAAAATGGCAGATGCCTCAATTACTAATACTCAGGCTGGTAAAACTTATTTAGTTGAATTGGGAGCTAACCAAGAGCGCGTATATGCCCATCCCTATTTCGTGCCAGATGTAAAATTTCTACAGCCACCTAATTCGGTAAATAGATCGATCGAGCGGCTTGAAAAGCAATCGCACCAAAAGCAACCAGCGTTCTTATTTATCGGACGTTTGATTCCTCGCAAGGACATTCAGTCTTTATTAGAAGCCTGTGTAATCTTAAAAGATCGAGGATACGAATCCTATTCCCTAACGATTGTTGGCGAAGGAGAACAGCGATCGCAACTAGAAACTTTTTGTCAACAAAATAACCTGAGTCAAATTTCTTGGGAAGGACAAATAGATTACGAACTAGTCGCCGACTATCTACATCGAGCCGATATCTTGATTTTGCCTAGCATTGAAGATACCTGGGGGATGGTAGTTATCGAGGCAATTTTGGCAGGAAAAGGGATATTTTGCTCTCAGGGAGCGGGAGCATCAGAAATTATCGCTAAAGCGAAAAACGGCTATGTATTTGAACCACAAGATCGCAAAAAACTAGCTAGTTTAATGCAGCTTGCGATCGACGATCCCAAATCAGTTTTACAGATGAGTCAAAAATCTCAGGAAATTGCATCTCAATATATTCCCACCGTGGCAACGGAATTTTTGGCAAAAGTAGCTAAAACCGTCGTAGAGCAATAACCATCAACCTAAAACAACATGAATAACACTAAAATCGCTTGGCTTTTACCTGTAGCTTGGTTTTATTGGCAGCCGACTCTAAGTGAATTTACAAAAGCTTTTCCCAAAACTACTATTTTCACCGCTTTGTTTCCTGGCTATACCAAAGGTTATGAAAACAGTCTGAATCTAGAGATTATTGGCAAATTCAAGATATTTCGCGATCGCGAAAAAATTTCCCAGTCTAAATACGGCTCTGGTTTTACCTATTTATCCCCGAAAGTTATCCAACCACTCCTCAAATTAAAACCCCAAATAGTTTTCACCAGCTCTTTTGGAGTTTGGACGCTGTTGGCTTTGCTGTTTAAACCCTTGGGGGGTTGGAAAGTTGTTCTGGCATATGAAGGTAGCTCCCCTGGTGT
>CAKZYI010000397.1 GCA_937884735.1 uncultured Pleurocapsa sp. | reverse complement strand
GGCGGAATAGTTAGGAGACGATTGAAATTGGGTAGAGAAAAACCCTGGGCGAAATTAGCAAATAAATTTATTTTGTCCGTTACTTGATAAACAGCACCTACGTTAAAAACCACATCATCAAAATTTAAACTTCCACCTTCGACTTCAACATCGGATAGGCTGGTGTAGTCTGATACGTCTACATCAAAATAAGAATATCGTAATCCTCCAGATAGTTTAAACTGTTCGCTCAAATCCGATTGTAGTTGAGCAATTAAGCCGAGATCGCCTACGCTATAAGGTAAAGTTCTACGCCGCTCTAACCTTTGAATTGTCTGACCTCCACTTTCATCGAAAATAACAGGATCGATGAAGTCCGTGAAGCCATTTCGTCTTTGATAATCGTAATCAGCACCCCATAATAAGCTGGCTTGTTGCCAAAGCGGGGTATTCGTCTGTAACCTTCCACCCCCACCTTCAATATCAAGCAAAATTGAGTTTGTTATAGCGTCAATTTGCGATCCTCGCTCATCATCAACACCTGCCGTTAGACCAGAGTAATTTCGATAATAACCTTGTGCAGTCAAAGCACTGCCTAGTAGGTCTTCATTGCTATATTTCAGACTGATGATGGTATTACGGTCGAAGAAGGGTGAAGTATCGTTAAATTCCTGCTCGCCAACTTCAATTCCTTGAGCTTTCCCAGCTTCATCTGAAGCGTTTGAATCAGCAATAAATTCGTCTTCAACCCTTTTAATATCATAATGGTTAACACTAAGCTGCAAACGTTGTTCTTCGTCGATATCAAATCCAAACTGTCCTAAAGCATTAATCGCTCGATTTTCATCTCTAGGTCTAGCAAAGAAAATGCGATCGCCTTCAGCATCAAAGAAACTGCCTTCCCGCTCAAAAGAAAACGAAAGCAGATAATCTAATGAGTCAGAACCTTCTGAGAGTCCCAACCTTGAAAAGTAACCAAAACCTTCACTATTGAAAAAAGAACCGCCACCACCTGCTGCTGCTGTTGTTCCTACTTCTACATTTGCTTCAAATTCCCCTTCTTTTGGCTGACGAGGAATAATATTAACTGTTCCTCCTGTAGCTTCTGCGCCAAATACGGCATTAGGACCTCGTACTACCTCAATTTTGCCGATGGCATCAGAACTAATAGTACGTTGCGGACGAGCAAAAACATCACTGACTGGTATGCCATCAATTAGATAGGAAATGCTGCGACCACGTAAACTTCCCCGATCGTCTCCTTGAGGAGCTGATATACCAAAGCCAGGAACTTCTTGAGTAAGAATTTCTGTCAAACTTGGAGAAAGAGTAGTTTGTTTGTCTAGCTCCTCACGGTCAATTACAGTTACAGAGCGAGACACTTCGTCAACTGGTTCTTCAGTTCGAGTAGCAGTTGAAATAATTTCAATTGTCTCAATACTTTCTGTTGTCTGTGACGTTTCTACATCTTGTTCTGCTGTGACATTTTCAGGCGTAATGCTTAATACCAAATCATCTCTACCAGAAATTACTTCTGCGCTTGGTATTTGGCTTTTTCCTGTAATAGTTAAGCGAATGCTACTCTCATCCACCTTCGTTAATTTAATGGCGGTAATTCCTGGTGCGGGATTATTTTCGGTAACACCATTCCTAATCGAGAAGCCCAATGTAGCATCGAGAATATCGATTACCAGATCGTTACCTTCTGGTAAAATCAAGGGTACTAATCTTTCACCTCCTGCTGCGGTTTGGAGAACTACTTCTTACCCTGACTCGGTTTGATTCACCTCAACTCCTGTTACGCGAGTCAAACCCTGAGCCAACAAATTTGCAGCCTTATTTTCAGGATGGAGATATATTTCTTTTTTTTCTCCCTCACGCACTGCACCCGCAGCAACAGCATCAATAGTTGCTAAAGGGAAAACAAAACCGAGCAATAGTAAATAACAATATCTTTGAATCAATTTCACGATCGCACCACGCGCCCTAATAATAATAAATAACCTAATTTAATAGTTGCGAATACTTCGCAACTAGTTTGGGTATGAAAAGTATCTTATAGGGTTTGATAAGACTAGATGATCTCTAGACGGATCTTTTTTGAACGCTGTACGGATCGAATTAAAGAATGAGAAATAAAAAGTCTAGAACAGCGGGGAATGAAAGAAGACAGACGAGTCTTGGTATATTTATATGTGCTTTGAGAAACTAACCTCAATCAAATATCTGTCGATACCGACGCTGCTCTAACAGATATTCTCTGGGATTGATGCCAAACTTACGACGAAAGGCGATTGCAAAATAACCACGATTGCTAAAGCCGACTGCATAGGCTGCTTCTGCCACGCTCATCGTGTCTGTAGCTAATAGTCTTTTCGCTTCTTCTAAACGATATTCCCTTAGATAACCAAATACTGTAGTCCCAAAAACTTGTCTGAATCCTTGCTTAAGTTTGTAATCGTTTAAACCTACTAGACGAGCTAGTTCCAGCAAAGATGGTGGTTCTTCCATGCGCTGCTCCAAAATGTCTTTGGCATAATTATTACGATCGATGTCATCTGTCTGTATAGAGGACATCGATCGTTTTACTGGAGAGCTATTTGACTCTATCAAATTCCAGCGATCGAACTGTAATGCTAGCAATTCTGTCGCTCGACCTTCTAAGAACATACGTCTTACCAAACCGTTATAGGGACAGTGAATCATCTGGTGAAGGGCTACCTGCATTGCTGCTGTATTTTTGCCTAAAGAGCGATGAAAAAACGGTCGGGTTCTTCTTTTGGCAAACTGCTGTAGTTCTGGCACTAAGCCTTCTAATTGGCTTCCCAAAAAAGTTTGAAGATAGTCAGGAGTTACCCAAATCATTACAAAGTTAGTGGGTTTATCGCTTTGATAAGCTTCCACTTCATTTACATCAGGCAGACAGTAAAGATAGTTGTAATTTTCTGTTTCGATGTATTCTTCAGCAATACCTTCTGTTTTTATTAGGAGTTGACCAGACAGATAAAACTTGCTTGTTAGACTGAACCGATTATCATGGAAGCGCATTCGTTTAAAAGGCATTACATAAGCTTCCTGGCTGATTTGAATCCACATATTAGGCAAATTAGCAAGCTGCAACTGCCAGCATCCCAGCCATTTGGGAAGCACATCTTTCTGTTCGATAACGAACCAGCAAT
>CAKZYI010000396.1 GCA_937884735.1 uncultured Pleurocapsa sp. | reverse complement strand
CCTTTCATCGCCATTTCAAGGCCATCACCTCGCTGAGTCCACTGCAATATCAAAAGCAACTAAGATTATTAAAAGCACGTCAGCTAATGCTGGCAGAGAATACCGACGCAGCCAGCACTGCTTATCAAGTAGGTTATGAAAGTCCTTCGCAGTTTAGTCGCGAGTATTCCCGTATGTTTGGCGCGCCACCAATTCAAGATATTAAACATTTGATGGGACGTTAAAAATACTCAATCGGCTAAGATTGCATTAGTTGTATTGATGAGCTTATCAATTTCGATTTTATTATAGGCATCGGGATGTGCTTCGGCAAAAGTTCCGCGGTCGTTATCAAAATACTTTCCACTAACATCTTGATAATCTTCTGCAACTGCTAATTCGTACAAAATGTTAGCTCCTTTATCGGCAGAAGACCAATGATTGCCAAAAGCTTCTTTAACCATATTGGTATTGAGTAACGAACCTGGATTTACAGCGATCGCATTTATATTTGGTTCTTGTTTGGCTAGATAAAAACTCCACACAGTTAAAGCGAGTTTACTTTGGGCATAAGCTTCACTTGGCGAGCTACTTTTTACACCAGTTAATACTTCATAATCTACGGAAGATTGAGCAGCCGAACTGAGATTAACCAGGCGAGGTGCTTTTGCCTGTTTGAGAAGAGTCATTAATTCATTGGTCAAGATAAAAGGAGCTAAGTAATTGACCACGAAGCGCATATCTAAGCCATCGCTATTCTGGCTTTTGCTGCTGTTATAAACTCCTGCATTATTAATCAGCACGTCAATTTTTGATAGCTCTTGCTTAATTTCATGAGCCATTTTTTTGACAGCATCTAGATCTGAAAAATCTGCCACAAACCCGCCGATATTTTCATTTTTAGTTTGTGCTTTGATGGCTGAAATTACTGTAGCCAGTTTTTCTGAGTTTCTACCATGCAGATAAACTTCATTTCCTTGTTCTGCTAGTTTTATGGCGACCAGCTTTCCTATTCCGTCTGTACTTCCAGTGATTAATATGTTCATGATACTTTTTGCTCGATCAGGGTTTTCTGAAAATGGGGTAATGTTTTTTCGGCGAGATATTCCAATGTGCGATCTATATCCATAGAATTGAACCGAAGATTCAATGCTACATGGTTAACGCCGATGTCTTCTAGACGGCGTAAATAATCAATCAAATAATTAACTCCGATTCTTAAACCTAGATGTATTGGTAACGGTTTAAAGTCATCGTCTTGTTGTAGGTCTACATACAACGGTTGCATAAATGGCTTGTTATAACTTTTATTTTTTGCTACCAAATTGCGCCACTGGGATATTACATTGACATCCTGTGGATAAGACATCCAGCCATCGCCATTTTCTGCATTCCATTCGAGAGTCTGCCGACTACTTCCAGTAATTAATAAGGGAATTTTGTGTGCAGTTGGTTTGGGCAACATATCTATATTCCCTTTTAAATTTCCATAGTGATTAGATTCCAAAATTGGAAAACTTTCTTGGGCTTTACGGATATAAGTAAATGCTTCTCGAAATAGTTCTCCTCTATGTTCGTAATCTATTCCCATTGCAGGATACTCTTCATAGCGATCGCCCGACGCTACCTCTAAAATTAATCTACCATTAGATAATTGGTCTACTGTTGCAGCAGATTTAGCTACGTGAACGGGATGATGCAAAGGTAAGGCAATACTGGCAACTCCTAAAGCAATATTGGTTGTCTGACCAGCTAAATAGCCGAGATAGGTAAAGGGATCGAAGGTTTGTCCCGCATCTCCAAAATTCGGTACGTTAAAGGGAACATCTCTTAACCATAACGCTTTGAACCCCAGGCGATCAATTAATTGCACCCTTTTTAAATGATGCTGCATGGTTGGCACGGGGTTAGAAGCATAATTCTCAATCGGTACAACAATTCCAATGCTCAACTAGTTGTGTTTAAAAACGCTGTTATACCCTCTATTTATTGGTTCAAATTCTTTCATTTTAAAGGTGTTGCATAGTTAAAATATGAATTTACAATTTATCGGTTGAGTAACGCCCCCTAAATCCCCTAAGTTTGGGGGACTTTAAATGATTTTCTCCCTCAGTCCTGCCCTGAATCCTGACCAAAAATCAGCGATCGCTTGTTTATTCTGTTCGGTACTCATAATTTAAGGCTTTAAACTTTATTTACTCTCTTTTTAGTTTTTACAAATTATTTAGAACAGTCATAGAGAATAATTTTAGATATTCAATGTATATAAAAAAACAAAAGGATATAATGTTGAATGTTTAAATTAGAAAAACGAAGTTTATCAAACAAATAATGCAAAAGATAGTCTATGTTGTTCAAATTATTGCTTCTTATTTGCTTTTTATTTTTGGTTTATTTTACTCATTAGTATCTTTACCTTTTCAATTAATATACCTAGCGTTAACTAACAAAGAAGAATCTAATTCAAATCAAAATAACGATAATAGTTTATATGCAGATGACTATTGTAGTTATAATTTTAAAAGAGCAATAACTGCTATTGAATTTTATAAAATTAAAGATAGCGATTATCCAAATAATATAGATGGGGAAGATTTTGAAACTTTTCTTGAAGAATGGGGATTTATATATGACGTACATGATTAT
>CAKZYI010000395.1 GCA_937884735.1 uncultured Pleurocapsa sp. | reverse complement strand
CCCCACGGAAACATTGACGGTGGCTGATTATCAGACTGAGGCTCAACGGCTAATTGATCAAATTCATCAGCGGCAGCAAAGGATTCCTTTATTGGTGGGTGGGACTGGTTTATATGTAAATGCGATCGCCTTCAATAGCTAGCTTTACTTACCATTGTGGCAATTACCAATCGCTTTTGTCCTCAAAAGGTTTCAGAGTCGCACTAAACGCTACGTTAACTTCCTCTTAATTAACTTTCTTTTAAATGGCGGGAGGCGGATTTGAACCACCGACCTTCGGGTTATGAGCCCGACGAGCTACCAGACTGCTCTATCCCGCGTCAACTTAATCAGAGTAACATAGTTTACAGAAAAAAAGCAATTAAATAATTGCAGTTTGGATTAAGCTTGATTGAATATCAAGTGACACAACACCCGAAGAGTGCAAAATTTCGTGGAACTATGGCGAAAAGTGCCGATTAAGAAATTCAACTATTTGTTGTTACACTTTTTGGGTTTGAAAATGAGCAACAATAATGCCCGATGAATAAATAAGACAACGGGCTATTAAAGATAATATTAAATTGTGAATTGTTATCTAGATTATACTTCTTCTCTTCTAGCCAAAAGAACGGGACAAGGTGCTTTAATCCGAATATAGTCAGATAAAGAACTACCTAATAAACGTTCAATGTCAGGTAAGCTTTTGGCAATAGAAGGACGGCGTTCTGGAGAACCAATTACTAATAAATCGATATTTCTGGCTTCTGCCAAACTGCAAATTTTTTGGGATGGTCTACCTCCTGTTACCAAACATTGATAATCAAGACCTGCTCTTTTGATTTTGGCGATCGCAGGAGCTAAAATAGGATTGTTTTCCATATCTTCTTTGGATAGTGCCAAATTGGGGTCTAAATCGGGATTGACACGAGTTAAAAGTATTTCTGCATCTTTGTATCCCTGAAGCATCGATAGAGCAACATCCAAAGCATAGCTGGCAGCAGGAGACTTATCAATTGCTACCATCACTCGCTTGAGCTTTTTGACGTAGATATCATCTTTCACCAAAAGCATAGAACGCTCTGTCAGTTGAAAGACGTACTGACTGACAGAATTACTCAAGATAGACTGTAGCTTACCTAGACCACGAGAACCCATGATAATTAAACTCGCATCTATTTCTCGGGCAACTTTTAGAACCGTCGTTTTAGCTTCTCCTTCTTCTATTCTGCTGGTAATTTTTTCACTGCCGATGCCTAGCTTCGTTATTAGCTTTTCTATTTTGGCTTGAGCTTGCTCTTTTGCTACAGATTCTTCTTCAGTGGTTTTAGGAGAAATTACTCTCAACACCGATACCTGAGAATTTTGAGTAGCAGGAAGCTCTAACAGGATTTTGAGCATATCCTGAGCATTATCTGCGCCAGAATCCGCATATAAAATTTTATTAAGCATTGTCAGTATTAGAAGCTTAGTTTATTTTTGTTTGATGATGCTTCTAGATTACTGCTAATTTATACCCCAAAGAGCAAATAAGGGTATAAAACTTAACGACTGAATTTTATAGCCTGTATGGGATGAGCGAATATTTATTCAGGCTTACTTCTACTTTCAAGACGAAACAAAAATACCATTAAGGCAACTACTCCTATTTGAAGCAGAAAGTTAGGCAAATTAGTTTCCCAATCTTTACCCGACGCTAATTTTGCTAGGAAAACAAACGCTCCGATTAAACCAGATGCACCAAAAGCACCATATAGAGTTTTTCTCAAGCCTTTGTAGGGAGCTTTGGCTTCTGCACGCAAACGAGCATATTTTTCAGGGGTTAAATTATTTTTTTTTGCCCTAGCTAGTTCTTCAGGAGACAACTTTACCATTATTTATGTTTCGTAGTATTTTTTAAATATATATGGGTATATTAACGAAAAAAGAGAGGCAAACCTAAAAAAGCAGCCTCTCCATTAAAACATTATTTAACTTTCAAATTTTGCTGGGAATGTTGGGCAAGCAAAATCTATTGAACTATGATTTTACCAACCATTCCAGCACCACGATGAGGTTCGCAGTAGTAAGAGTACTCACCAGCTTCGTTGAAAGTACTTTCATAACCGTCTCCTGGTGAGAACACTATATTTTTGTGAGATTTGTCAGTAGCATTTTCAAACACCACGTTATGAGGAGACATTTTGTTGTTTTCCCACTTAACAGTATCTCCAGCCTTGATAGTTAGTGTTGCAGGCTCAAACTTGAGCATTCCACTATCAGAACCCATCTTAACTTCTACAGTTTCAGCCATAGCGGGGTTAATGTTGAAGAAGAAAGTAGATACCACTAATACTAGTGCGGACAATAACAAACTTATTTTTTTAGCCATCTTGTTGAACTCTTTATGTCAAATATGATTTTTTGTAGTGAGCATTTCTAAAAAGTAGAAAATTGAGCTTATAAATCAAATTCTACTATTTTGAATAGAATCGAGTATTTTTATTAGCTCTATTCTATATAAATATATTACTACAGAAGTTTGACTAGTTGTAAAACTTTGACAGCTTGTCTTTTGACATTGTTGAGCACCCGACACAATATATTTATTTGATCGCAATCAATTTTTTTTTGATTGAATTTTAAGATATTTGAGAGGAGAAACCATGTTTGCCAGAATATTATCAACTTTATTAGTATTTTTGACCGCAGCAATGTTTACTTTTGCTACTCCTGCGATCGCAGGTGATGCTGCCAGTGGTGCTAAAATCTTTAGTGCTAACTGCGCTGCTTGTCATGCTGGAGGCAACAATGTTGTTAACGGTGCGAAAACATTAAAGAAAGAGGCTTTGGATAAATACGAAATGAAGAGAGATGCTAAAGCGGTCAGGAAAAGGATGCTCA
>CAKZYI010000394.1 GCA_937884735.1 uncultured Pleurocapsa sp. | reverse complement strand
ATTGCACCATAAAGATATTCGTGGTTTTCTAGCAACAACTGCGTCATGCGCTCGTAATTAATATCTGTTGCTGCTTTATCGTTGTATACAGGCGGCTGCCAGTGATTCTGCTCAGATTTAATGGTTTCTTGATCCCAGTATGCACCTTTAACCAATCTGACGGTTAATGGATTTCCTCTTTCTTTTGCCCATTCAATTAAATCTTGCAAGTCTTGATAAGAATCTCTAAGATATGCCTGAAGAGTCATCCCCAAATCTGTACGACTGCGAAATTCTTCTTCTAGCAGTAACTCTTTAAGAATTTGTAGGGTAAGATCCTTATAGCGATACTGTTCCATGTCAAAATGAATTGCTGCGCCTAACTGGGCTGCTTTACGTAGCAAAATACGAATGCGATCGCAAACTTGCGCTTTACTACCTTCTGGATCTAAAGGATCGAACTGGGAATAAAAAGCCGTCAGCTTTACTGATACCTGTACCTGAGATAATTCTTCCCCATCTGCTAAATCGATTCCTTCTTTCCGCTTCCAATTCTTAGCCTGTTGGGTTAATTGTTCGATCAGATCTAGATATCGTTGTAAGTAATCTTGAGCCTCAGTTTCGGTGATTACTGCTTCGCCCAATAAGTCTATACAGTAAGTCATCCCATCTTTTCGCAGACGAGCAATAGTTTTCATCACCTCGTTAATATTTTCCCCTGCAATATACTTATAAGCCAGGGTTTCCACTGCTTTGGTAATAGTAGCTGCTGCGGTTTGTGCAGGAAGTGAATCAGCACTGCTTAAGTTAATCATGCCTTTGAGCGCGCTGGGCAATTCTACCTCTTCTGCACTCATATATTGCTGAAAGTGGTTGGCTATTTCTGCTTTACTCTGTAGGGAAGGAATCGTGTCGATAAAGCGAAACATCTGCACCCGTAACCCAGGATTACTCATCGTCCAGTCCAAAACTTTATCATCCCAGCGTATACTGTCGCGCATTTTGCTAAAGATATTGTTATCTCTGGTACTTTTGATCAATTCTTTAGCAATCTCTTGGGTTTTTGACTCATAGTTATTGCCTGTTTCTACCTTATTTGCTTGAACTACCACCAGCTTACTCCCTATTGTGAATGACTTAGCAATTTTTGTGTGTTTGCAGTTTGAGTAAAATAGCACAACCCAACATAACAGAACATCTTACTCAAGTTAGGTCATTGCAGGTATAACTTCTTGATATTTACTGTGTCGATATTTTTTGCTGTTGAATTATGCTTTGTTTTACCTAAATTCCTTATCCTAATAAAATTTTGGGCTGAATCAGCAATCTCATCAATAATTTTCAAAACTATAAATTTTGTAATGATTAAATGTTATAGATTCCAGATATTTGCCTAAAAAAAAGCGATCGCAAATATTATCCTGACTTAAGTTTATTATTGTCTGAAGAGAGTAAAAAAACTATTATTAAGCTCAATTTAAAGCAATAGTTTTACTCCAAGCTTGAAAAGTTTCTCCTTTTTGCCAAGCATGAATTTGTAAAATATCGATCTGCGTTCTGCATTATTTTTAGCTTATGGACAAAATTAGTTATGTAGGTAATCAAGGAATCTGGATCGGGAGTTTTGTTTGCTTGAAGGGTAATTTCTAGGCAATTATTGTTGATAACTGCTGTAGCTATTATTTGACGTTTTTGAAAGAGATAATTTAAAGAGTAGGCGATTGCACAAGAATCTCCTTGTTTGGCTAAAGCTAATTTGCTTTTTGTCGAAGAAGCGAATGTGGTTCGACTAATGACTTCAGCATATTGGGGTTTTTCATTATAATATTCTTCTAGCCAATCGGGAAAATTATCGTTTATTTGTTGACTACAAATTCTAATTTTTCGACAACTTTCTATATTTAAATCAAAGATTTTGTTCTTAATTATGGAAGCAAAGTCACTCTCTATTTTTTGCTCTGATACAAGCATTATTCGCAAGCAATCATCTTTCCAGCTAGCTTTAACATCGATTGATTTCAGACTTAGATCTTGATTTAGTACGGCAACTATAGGTTCAATATCTCTTTTTTTTATAAGTTTTGTAGAATTGGCTTGAGCTTGAGTTTGATTACCAATAGTGAATTCGTCAGTCCATTCAGAAAAATCTTCACATTTTCTTCGTTCATATACATTCAATGTTTTGAATTTAACAACTTTTCTTAAATATAAAGATTGCGATCGCTTTGGTAAAATGCAACGGAATTAATTTACCCAATTGTCTAACTGCAAATTTGATACGCGATTAAACTCTTTTATATTATTAGTAACTAAAGTAATCACGAGCTAAATATATACTTAAAATATATATTGTTTTAATACGATAAAGGCGATCGCACAGCAAAATTCAATCGAATCAATTAATCAGTCCATCTTGTATGATGAATCGTCAGACTCTAAATAGGTTCATATATCTTAAAAAGAATCAATAATTGTTTCTGTAATTAGCAATAATTATTTTGGTTGTTTTTAATTGCGATGCCTCTATCTTAAAGGACTACCTTCGGGACGTGTATGGCGGTATCCTTTGAGGCGGCTAGCTTCACTAACGCTTTAAATTATGGTTTTAATTACTACAGAAAGCATCGAGAAACAAGCTAACAAGCTTTTAGAAAAATCAGTTATTTATTACAAAGAAAAAGCTGTAGGAGCAGTTGCAGCAACAGATTCAGAAAGAGAAGCTTTAAATTATGACCAGTGTTTTATTCGCGACTTCATCCCCGCAGCTTTGGTGTTTTTGATCCAGGGCAAGATAGATATCGTCTATAACTTTCTGATTGAAACAGTTGTTTTGCAAAAACAAGAAAGAAGAGTGGATTGCTATCAAGCACCTACAGGATTGATGCCCGCCAGCTTTAAAGTAGAATCTGGAGGAGATGGTCAATACCTCCATGCAGATTTTGGAGATAAGGCGATCGGAAGAGTTACTCCCATTGATTCTTGTCTGTGGTGGATTATTTTATTAAGAGCTTATGTAAAAGCCACAGGAGATCGAAATTTAGCCCATAGCGATGATTTTCAAGAGGCTCTAAGCTTTATTTTAGAAATTTGCTTGGGACCTCAATTTGAAATGACTCCGACCCTACTAGTCCCTGATGGAGCTTGTATGATTGATCGCCCAATGGGATTGAGCGGACATCCTCTAGAAATACAGTCCTTATTTTATATGGCTTTACGGGCTGCCCGTGAAATGCTGGTTGCCAATGAATCAGGTCAAGCATTAACCGAAAAGATTAATAATCGTCTGGGTAGCTTGAACTTCCACTTACGAGATTACTATTGGCTAGATCTTTACAAACTAAACCAAATCCACCGCTACCAAGCAGAACAGTTTGGCGAATCTGTGGTCAATAAGTTTAATATTTATCCCGAATCAATTCCCTATTGGTTGACTGATTGGATGCCCGATACTGGAGGCTATCTAGCAGGAAATTTGGGGCCAGGAAAAATGGACTTTCGCTTTTTTGCTCTAGGCAATCTAACAGCCATTATGGGGTCATTAACGACAGACAAACAGTCAGAAGACATTTTGACCTTGATCGAACATCGTTGGTCTGATTTGGTTGGTAAAATGCCGATGAAGCTATGCTATCCAGCTATTGAAGGTTTGAGCTGGAAAATTATTACAGGTTGCGATCCTAAAAATACTCCTTGGTCTTATCATAACGGTGGTAGCTGGCCCGTATTATTGTGGATGATGATGGCTGCTTGTCAAAAAATGGGTCGGGAAGACCTAGCAGATCGAGCAATGGCAATTGCTGAAATACGCTTAATAAATGATGAATGGCCAGAATATTATGACGGTAAAAATGGTCGTTTGATTGGCAAATCTTCTCGTAAATTTCAAACATGGACGATCGCAGGATGGCTGTTGGCAAAATTATTAAGAGAAAATCCAGACTGTCTTAATTATGTTTGTTTTGAAGAAGACACAGAAGCGATCGCTTGTACGATTTGACTATCAATAACATGCCAAAAAACTATACTTTTTGCAATTTCTTGATAATTGAGTGATCGTCCTATCATAGGACGTTAAGACTACTTTTTTTCATCCGATCTAGTAAATTTATCTAGATTAGTTGGCGAGAAATTTACTTTTTGTTAGATAGATTACAAGTGCAGAGCTTAGAAAAATCATGTATTAGTAAATTAAATTGTTATACAGGTTTTTTTTGTCCTAAACTGGGATATATATGAAATATGCCTAAATTAAATTTTATTCGGGTTTTCTCCCAATAAATTGGTGCTTATCGTCCAATCTTAATATTAATATTAAAAATACTTGGTCGTAGTCATTTCTGCGGGTTTATTCATCTAAGTACGTTGCTATTTAATCTCCTGTCGTAGCAGCATATTTCGTTGGTTATTACAACCAATAATGACCATGTTTCCATTAGATTAAGGCGGGTTAATCTGTGGTGACTAATTATATTTAAGCTCTTATAGGAAAAATTATATGGAATCTCATGGAAAATATGTTAGAGATCGTTTGTCCATCTTTGTCGATGGCAACAATATGTTCTATGCCCAGCAAAAAAATGGTTGGTTTTTTGATCCCAGAAGAGTACTAGAATACTTCACTAAAGATCCCACAGTAGTACTAATCAATGCCTTTTGGTACACGGGCTTAAAAGATGCCCAAGACCAAAGAGGTTTTCGAGATGCTCTAATTAGCCTGGGTTACACCGTCAGAACAAAAATCCTTAAGGAGTATTATGACGATGCTTCTGGTCGCTATTCTCAGAAGGCTAATTTAGATATAGAGATCGTAGTAGATATGTTCAACACAGTAGAGCAATACGATCGCGTAATTTTATTTAGTGGAGATGGAGATTTTGAACGAGCGATCGAACTATTGCGTTCAAAGAATACTCACATTACTGTAGTCTCTACTGAAGGTATGATTGCCAGAGAACTACGAAATGCCACAGACCGTTATATAGATCTTAATGATGTGCGAAGTTACATAGAAAAAAGCGACTTTTAACAGAATAAAAAATAAAGAAATAGGCGATCGTTTTGTTCATTTTATAGATTTATAAAGCGATCGCTTTTTATCTAATTTTATAGATTTAAAAGTCAATTAATAAAAGCTATTTACTCGCAGAATTGGAAACACTTTCAGCTTGTACTTGATAAATTGGCAATTCAAACCAAAAAGAAGTCCCCACACCAACCTCACTATCTATGTGAACTCGGCTGTTGTGTTTTTCAATAATATTTCTAACAATAGAAAGCCCCAAACCAGTACCCTCTAATGTGTGTACGCGGTTCTCTACCCTAAAGAAACGTTCAAAAATAGCTTCTTTGTCTTCTGTAGAAATCCCTATTCCTGTATCGTTGACTTCTATTCTGACTGCTGGTTGCTCTAGAGTATTAGATTCGGCATCGGTTTTGTAAGCCTTAACCGTGACTTTTCCTCCAGAATTAGTAAATTTGAGGCTGTTACCCACTAAGTTAGTTAATACCTGTAGCAGAAGATCGTAATTACCCGTTACACCAGGCAAGTTTTCTTCTATTTCTTGATGAAGCGAAATATTTTTATCCTTGGCATTTAACTGGCAAGTTCTCAAAGTCTGTTCTATTGGTTGAGCCAAGTCTACTTCACTTAAGCTGTAAGTACGAGAAGATTCTAGACGAGACAGATCTAAGACATCATTCACCAGGCGAGTCAGCCTGTCTGTTTCATGATTAGCAGTATCTAGAAATTCTTTGCGCTGCACATGAGTTAAGTCCTCACCATATTCTGAGAGGGTTTCAATAAAAGATTTTATATTAAATAAAGGAGTACGTAATTCGTGGGAAACATTACTAATAAATTGGCTTTTAGCCTCATTTAGTTCTACCTCACGGGTAATGTCTTGAACGGTCATAGCAATTCCTTTAATATTCTCGCTACCTCCATCAACAACGCGGCTGAGTAACAAACGAATTGTTCTAGGTACTGGTTGATTGATGCTAATGCGTAATTCATCTTTTGTTGGTAGATGATTATTGTCCGTTTCTGAATAAGATTCATTCCCAGAGATTGTTTTGCTTTCTGGTTCTGATTTCTTTTCAATCATCTGATAGAGCGGCTTTGTCAGTTTAGTGGTTATTTCTGAAGGGAGACGATGCAACACATTATCTCCTATGACATTTTCATCCCAACCAAAAATGCTTCGTGCAGTAGGATTAGCTAAAATAATCTGCATTTCAGGATCGATTAGCATTGCTCCATCAGCAATGGTAGATACCAAAGTTTCTAGTTTTGCTTTTCCTGAAGTCAATTCTTCAATGTTTTGTTCTTCATAATTTTCTAGCTTTTCTGCCATCCTGTTAAAGCTAGCAATTAATTCTCCTAATTCTCCTCTCAAGGGTAAATTGATTCGTTGCTTAAAGTTTTTAGCAGCAATGTTTTTAACCCCTACCAACAATTCCTTAATTGGTCTAGTAATCATTAGTGCATTAAATACATTACCCAAAATTACCATCGCCCAAATAGTTACATCTCTAGTGAGGTTGGAAGAGGCTACAATAGTTGGGTTGGGATTGATTCCCACCGCCAATACTCCTAAATATTGATTGTCGTGACGCAGGGGAACAAAAACATCTGTTACTTGCCCATTGGGAGTTTGATGTTGGCGAACAAAGGGTAAATCACTATTTTGAGCATAATCATCAGGTAGTTGAATACGACGCTTGATAGTGAGAGAATTTTGTATTTCGGCTTGAGAATAGGGAATGCCAAAGAAGATATTGCCAAATTCGTCAGCATAAATAATGTAACGGATACTAGAAGTACTGCGATAAAAACGATTGGAAAACTGAGCTAAACCAGCGAGATCTCCTTCTTCTATTAAAGGAGCTGCATTAGAAGCAATTAGAATACTTAGGTCGCTACCAAAACGAGTGTCGTTGATATTAGACTCTTGCTGGATAGTATTTACCGCCCAGAAAGTTAGGCTACTCATAATCAAAGAAACTACCAAAGTGGCAGCAGCCATCAGTTTTGTTTGGAGAGTAAACTCCGACCACCAGAGGGCAATGATTTCTTTGATCTTGGTAATGAAGGTCAACAATGTAATCTAATTTAGTTTAATGAACAAATGTTAAGTTCCTTGAATTATAGTTTATCAAGTGGATTGACAAATAGGGGAAATAAAGAGTAAATCTTTAGGATTGAGCTTGGAAAATATAAATTACTTTTGTTTGTATTTATGTCCAATGTCACGGCGATAATACATTTTGTCAAACTCAACCAATTTTATGGCATCATAAGCGACAGCGATCGCCTTGTCAAAGTTATCTCCTACAGAAGTAACCCCCAATACCCTACCGCCAGAAGTTATTACCGCCGATTGTTCTAGGGTTGTTCCTGCATGAAAAACAATTGCACCTTGGTTTTCGGCTTCATTGATGCCTGCGATCGTTTTTCCTTTT
The DNA here is from genome assembly GCA_937884735.1 of uncultured Pleurocapsa sp. GTDB lineage: Bacteria > Cyanobacteriota > Cyanobacteriia > Cyanobacteriales > Xenococcaceae > Waterburya. The sequence goes on along the minus strand of CAKZYI010000394.1, from coordinate 4,359 downwards.
TCATAAGCATCGGGGTAGCCTCCTGATGCAGCTACTACGCATACTGCACTACCTGATTTATATTTAATTGGTGGTAATTGCTCTAGCTTTTGTTTGACGCAAGCAATCAGTATTTCATCTAGAGGAGTATCCAATAGAGGTAAAACAACCTGAGTTTCAGGATCTCCAAAACGCCAGTTAAATACAATTACCTTGGGTTCAACCTCTGGAGAGATCATCTAGCCTGCATACATTACCCCTCGATAGTCAATTTTTTTGATGTTTATAGCTTCTAAAGTTGGCTCCAATACCTCTTTTTGAATTCTAGCGATCAACTCGTCTGTGACCAGAGGTACAGGAGAATATGCCCCCATTCCTCCTGTATTTTTGCCCGTATCTCCTTCCCCAATACGCTTATGATCTTGAGCAGGAGATAGAGGACGAATCGTTTTGCCATCGGTAACTGCCAAAACAGATACTTCTGACCCTGTGAGGTATTCTTCAATTACTAATTTATCTGTGTCGTCTCCCAGCAATTCATCTACAGCATCAAGGGCTTCATCTAGGGTCATAGCTACAATCACCCCCTTTCCCGCAGCAAGACCATCGGCTTTAATCACGATGGGCGCGCCCTCCGACTGAATATATTCTTTGGCAGAATTGGCATCATTAAAGGTTTCAGATTTGGCAGTAGGAACTTTTGCCAGGGTCATTATTTCCTTTGCCCAAGACTTGCTAGATTCGATTTGCGCCCCTTTTTTTGTTGGGCCAAATACAGGGATGTTTTGATCTCTTAAATAATCGACAATTCCCAATGACAAAGGTACTTCAGGGCCTACTACAACTAAATCCAAGCTAAGTTCCCTTACTGCATTAGCAATACCTGCAAAATCATCTACAGCTAGAGGTAAATTTTGACAGTTTGCCATAGTTGCAGTCCCACCATTACCAGGACTACAAAACACCTGTTTTATTTTGTCAGACTGTAATAATGTCCAGGCAAGAGCGTGTTCTCTGCCTCCGCTACCAACTACTAATGCTTTCATTTAATGTAAGGAAATAATATGTTGCAAGTATATGATTATCTCACGATCGCTAGTTGTTTAAAAAGTTGAGTGACTTTAGTAAGATCTTTATCTCCAGGGGATCGCTCTACGCCACTTGATAAATCTATACCATCAGGTTTTAGACGAGAGAGAGCATCATTAATGTTATTTGGGGTTAAGCCTCCTGCTAGCAGCCAAGGAAGACTAGGAGCGAACTGTTCTAGATCCTGCCAATCGATTGTATGACCAGTACCACCAAGCATTTGGGGATGATATGCGTCCAAAAGTAAGGTGTCCACTTTGTTTGAGTATCCCTTTATGTCTTGCAATGATGCGGCGGTTTTGATGCGAAAAGCCTTTATTAATTCAATTTGATCGGGCAATACTTGGCGCAGGCGATCGCAAAAATCGGGAGTTTCTGCACCATGTAATTGTACAGAGGTCAATTTTGCAAATTTAAGGGTTTTTGCTATTTCCTCTAGAGAATGGTCGGCAAATACCCCAACTTTGTCAATATTATGGGGTAAAGCAACAGCGATCGCTTTGATGTCTTCTGGACTAATATAGCGTGGCGATCGCTCTACACATATAAAACCAATACTATTTGCACCAAGCTTAACAATCTCTTGAGCTTGATTTAGGTTCGTGAGTCCGCAGATTTTAACTCGCATTTGTCTTAGAATTGATTAATACTGTGTTTTTTTAGTAAAAGTTTGAACTACTGTTAATTATTTAGAAGAAACGCTGTTTTGCTCAAAGAGATTTTTATAATTCCTATAAATCAAAAAACCCCAAAAAAAAGCATTTAATAACTAAGGGAGTCAAAAAAGCAATGATATCTAATTTTGTATTGGCAGTACAGCAAACTCCTTCTACTATTGATTGGAATCCAACCGTGGCAATAGTTATGATTATGTCCAATTTATTTTGTATTGCTATTGGTCGCTATGCAATTCAAAATTCTGGACAAGGACCAAGTTTACCCGTACCCAAGCCAGAAGTATGGGACAATTTTGGTTTGCCCGAATTGTTGGCAACTACTAGTTTAGGTCATATCTTGGGTGCTGGCATAATCCTCGGCTTGGGCAATGCTGGAGTTCTATAACCTATAGCTTGTAGCTGACCTCAATTTTATCAACCTGTTTGTGTACTTTATCCCAAATCTTACTTCAGTTTTAATGATTGTGGATCTAGATATTGTATTAAGCTTAAAGGCATTTTTCTTTTGCTAATCACATGACCATATTCTGAATTGAGATAGCTGGCATATTTTGGTCTATTTTGAATGTATGTACCAAAAAATGCCAGACCTAACTGTTTGACATAGGCTTGAGCTATTTTAGGGTCTGGACCAATTGCCGTTTCAGGAACAGGTATACTACCCGCAGACTCATTTAGGGTCGAAAAGTGCGTTCCTCTTTTGAGTAAAACCAAATATTTTTGGGGGGTTGTCAGCCAAGTAAAAGGAATTATCTGCTCTGGTAGGGCGGGGGTAACTGGGTCAGAGCTTCCTGAAACTATCATCAAGGGAATGTCTATTTGGCTGAGATTTTCCTGTCCAAATACTGCACTAGTTAGAGGATTAATAGCGATCGCAGATTTGATTCTCTCATCTTTGAGACTGATGGCTGTATCTTCTTGAGGTACTTGCCAAGCCAAACACTGAATCAGTAAAGATAAATTCCAAGAGTTTTGAATGCTATCGCAGTCTGTGTTTAAAGTTGACCAATTCAATTCTGCTCCAGCGATCGCTAAAGTTGTATATGCGCCAAAAGATTGACCAATCATACCTACATTGTTGGTGTCAATTTGTTCGCCATAATTTTTAGCCAATTCATTAAGCAAAAATTTTATATCCAAAGGGCGATCGATTAATTCTTCTGGGGGGGTGACATCATTTTCCAAGCCAGTTAATAGTGATTCTATCTGGCTTGCACTACTGCCAGGATGTTCTGGCACAGCTACAGCAAAGCCATGACTCGCTAAATGTTTGGCTAAATAGGCAAAGGTGGTCAAATCGCTTCCCAAACCATGAGAAATAACGATTAGAGGTAGCCGATCGGAGGTTGGAGTTTCGGGTAAATTAAGATCTAAGGGGAAAACGCGATCGCGCAACTTACCTGAAGGATATTGTTGTTCCACATCTTTCATAGTCAGAGATTGTTTTTTATAACGAATCCCCCCTGGAATCAACAAGTTGAGATCTCGTACTCCTGGTGCTGCTGTTACTTGATTGCGCCTTTCTTCTACTGCCGCTTTTTCCACTGCGGCGATCGCCTGACTGTTTCTTTGAACAACTTTACTCAAATTTTTGAATAACTCAAAACCCTCACGAGAATCGATTCTCAAGGTTTTGGTAGGAAATTTTTTGAGAACATTGAGCGGGCTTAGTCCTCCATCCTCTTGGTCGGCAGCAGCCAAAATTAGAGCCGAGCGCATAGCAAACAATCCTGGTTGACGAGCTTTGGTTTTAACTACTCGTGATACCCGCTCTTATATTTTCTCTCCCTGATAAGAATAAAGAAATTGAGCGATCGCCAAATGACTAAAATCAGCATCAGTAATCAAACCAACCTTTAATTGTTCCAACTGCTCTGGACTTAGAAAATCGGCATAGCTTTTTAATGCTCCTTGAAGATGCCCTGTTTTAGCATAAGTTTCCAGAGAATCGACAGAAACAGCAAATTCTAAAGCTCCATAACTTAGAATAATATCCTCTGCTGCGATCGCTTTTTTCGCTCCCGCTCCCCAAAGACTTACTCCCAAGATAATTTGGATCGCCCCTACGCCACAATAAGACCAGAATCTCAATTTATTTAACATTGATTATTCCTATCAAGCAGTATGACTGTTTTAACATTTTCTTTGCTGCCCCTGTTTTAAATTAAAAGCTTAAAGCTTGTGCCTTAAAGCTTTTAAGTCGCTTTTAAATCCTTTAAAGGAATATATTTTATAGTTCCTTGGTTGATTCGTGTATGCATTTGGTTTTAGAATTGACTCTTCTCTATCTCAGCCTTGTTCAAACCCTTTAGGCTGACTACTTAATAAAACCATTAATAAATTAATGATATGAAACAGCTTAAAGGAAGAGATTTACTTGGCACTGCGGACTTGAATACAGAAGAAATTATAGACGTATTGGATTTGGCTCAAAAGCTTAAAAGTAAGCAGCTAGAGATTCAATCTAATAAAGTATTAGGACTACTTTTTTACAAAGCTTCTACCCGCACCAGAGTATCTTTTAGCGTGGCAATGTATAAGCTTGGAGGACAGGTGATTGACCTCAATCCCAGCGTGACACAGGTGGGAAGAGGTGAGCCGATTGAAGACACTG
>CAKZYI010000393.1 GCA_937884735.1 uncultured Pleurocapsa sp. | reverse complement strand
TTGCTCTTTGATTCCTACCAGTTCAACTTTTGTTAGTCATGGACGTAGTGCTGATTTTATACCTCATCTAATAGCCAAAATTTGGCATGGTTCGACGAAAAGCAACAGCATTTTCGCTATTTCTCTAGGTTAGGTGACTTTACTTTTATTATTTAAATCTCGAAGTCTAGAGCAGTTTAGCTTAAATTTTTTTGCAGCATTACTGGTTATTTCTCCCATTATTCACATCTGGTATTTTACATGGATAATTCCCTTTGCCGTAGGTACAAAAAATTTGGGAGTAAAATTAGTTAGTTTGTCGGCATTCATTTATTTTGTACTACCCTATCGTCAGACTTTGGGTAATAATAATTGGAATTTGACGGATCGAGAAACGTGGTTGCTCTGGTTGCCTTTTATTCTGGGGTATGGCTGGAGTTTGTGGCAAGAAAGGAATAATAGAAAATTAAGTAATGAGTAATAAATTTTTGTGATTTAAATAAAGTATAAAAAACTACCATTATCAATAGATTGTTTTAAAATACCTTTATATTGGCAATTTTAGCTCTTTAGTAAACAGATAATATGATTGGGCAAGTTTTAGATCGGCGTTATAAGATTACTAGCTCTTTGGGTTCGGGGGCTTTTGGTTGTACATTCTTAGCGGAAGATATTAAACGTCCTCAAAACCCTATCTGTGTGGTTAAACAATTGAAGCCAAAGGAAACTCACCCAGACTTTCTACTAAAAGCAAAAGAGCTATTTGATCGCGAAGCTGAAGCTTTAGAGTTGTTGGGAAGACATCCTCAAATTCCTGGTTTATTGGCTCATTTAGAAATTAAACAAGAATTTTATTTAGTAGAAGAATACATCCCTGGGAATACCTTAGAAAAAGAGCTTGCTTTAAATCCAAATAAATCCGAATCAGAAGTAATAGAAATAGTCTTTGAGCTATTGAAAATCCTTGACTTTATTCATCAAAAAAATATTATTCATCGCGATATTAAACCTGGTAATATTATTCGCAACCAAGAAAATAATCGCTTAGTATTAATTGACTTTGGCGCGGTGATGGAATTTGATGGCAAAACATTCATGAGAACTATTGTTGGTACTCCAGGCTATATTGCTCCCGAACAATCTATCGGAAGAACGGGATTTTATAGCGATTTATATGCAGTGGGCATAATTGGCATTCAGGCTTTAACAGGAATCAATCCTCATTTTATAATTCGAGATGAAGAAGATGAAATTATTTGGCAAAATAAAAATACTTTAGTTAGCCAAGAATTCGCTGATGTCTTAACTAAAATGGTGCGGACTCATAAAGGCGATCGCTATAGTGAAGCAGGAGAAGTTTTACAAGATCTCAATCGCTTAAGAATTGCCGTCCCCTCTACCTTGATTACCCCTAGTTCCAATAAAGGTATCAATTTTGCTCAGAAAAAAATCTTAATACCAAGTTTATTAACCTTGGCTAGCGCACCATTGTTATTTTGGTTAACAACAAGTTTTAACAAAACATCTAGCTTAAATTTACCTTTAAATGGCAAAGCAATTTCAGATGAATTAAATGGAGAAAGTATCTGCCAAGATATGATTTTAGAATCAGATATTTTCTGTAAAAAATATAGCTTCGATGGTCAAAAAACTCAAGAAGTTACTATAGAAATGAACAGCGATGATTTCGATCCTTTTATAGTCTTACAAAAGCCTAATGGAGATAAATTAGAAATAAATAGCGATCGCTCTATTAACAATTGGAATGCTCAGATTAAAACCAAGCTACCTGAAGATGGACAGTATACAGTTATTACCCGCACAACCTCCCCAGGAGAATCAGGTAAGTATACTATTAGGGCAAAAATGAGTAATAAATAATGAATAATAAGTAATAAGTAATAAGTAATAAGTAATAAGTAAGGACTAGTTATCGGTATGTTACGCTTCGGCAAGCCGTGTGGTTATAGGTTATGGTTTATAGGTTATAAGTTATAGGTTATAAGTTATAAGTTATAGGTTATTAATCAATTCCATCGCTTTACTGATAGGAATACCCCAACTCAATTGAGTCATTTTTTGCTGGAGTTGTTTAGTAGGATAAGACAAGTCTTGGTATTGATAATCAGGAAGTATGGGATTTGCACTTCTACCATTAACTCCGACTACTTCCCCCAAATTGTTAAAAATAGCCCCTCCACTCATTCCTTTTTGAATATTATTGCTGTAACCTAGCTGGTATCCTTGTTTGAGAGGCTTTTTTGTCTGTAGTAGTAATTTGCCTAAAGTCACTTCTAAGCGATCGCTATTATAAGGAAATCCCGCAGCAAACAGGCTATTGTATAACTTTAAAGGTGCAGGATTGATTTTAGCCACGGGATAAATGCGATCGCTAGTAAATTTTAAAATCGCCAAATCATCTTGCTCTGATATAGTGTCTATTTTTCCTTTGTGAATGCTGCTGTCAACCGTATGAATATAATAAACGTCTCCGCGATCTATTACGTGACGGTTGGTAACAATAGTATAAATATTGGCAGTTTTTTGGATGATAATACCGCTACCAGACGAATTATCTGCCGTCACCTTAACAGAAATTGCTTCGGCTAATTTTACTGGCTCATAGTTGAAACTAATATTTCGATCTTGAAATGAGATGGGTGTTTTAGAACCCACCTTTACACAAGAAAATGTTGCAGCTATTAACAAGCCACAGGAGCTAATCAAGACAAAAGTACGACCGATAAACATTATTTTGATTACTGATTACTGATTACTAATTACTAAAGTCATTTCGCCCTCAACAGTTGACTTATTCGCAGGTGTATCCCTTATGATTTCTCAGTACTTATTACTTATTACTCATTACTCATTACTTAATTCTTCTTCTTCTTCTTCTTCAAAACAATACTCTTCATAAATAACCTCATCGCTAAATGTCGCTTCGCAGATCGCAATAGCATCGTTGCCAAAATCAACTTCGCTAATATCCGTATTGATGAAGTTAGCATTGCTCAGGTTGTTATTAGCAAAATTAGTGTCGTCAAGAATTGCCTGGCTGAGATTTACATCGGTCAATTGAGCTTTTTTCAAATTGGCATTGGTTAAGTTAGCACCGCTAAAGTTGGCACTAGCAAGGTTGCTATCTAAGCGGTAAATGGTTTTGCGGTTGGCATTTGGTGTGTATGATGCAGTAGGGTTATTAATAGTAGTTATTATTCCTGCCGTTATTTCCAATACTCCTGATATAGTTTCCAACCCGCTATTAAATCGCAAGTTTTTTAATAGACCACCCCTATTATTTAATCTTAAATTGGAAGGAGCGCGATCGCTTTATTATATGCCGTTACTGCTTCGCTATACCGATTTAGGTTTTGTAAGGCATCTCCTTGGAGGGCATATAAGGCATTATTCTCAGGTTTAAGAGCGATCGCCTTGTCGATGACTTCTAAAGCGCGAGCGTACTGTTTGAGGTTCAACAGGGTCAATGATTGACGATACCAGCCAGGATAAAAATTGGGTTCAAGAGCGATCGCCTGTTGGAAAGCTTGACTGGCTTCTTCCTGTTTTCCTAAGTCATATAGAGCCAATCCTTTTCCGTAATACGCCTGATGGAAATCAGTATTTTTATCAATCGCGCGATCGAAAGCTTCAATAGCCTTTTCATAAAAAGACGAACGCCACAGTTGATTGCCATAGTTGACCAAATCTGTTTCGCTAGCATTTTCTTTTGGAGGTGCAGACAGCAAAAAACCAACCGAATCAAGATCTTCTCTAGTCAGATCTGGTCGAGAAAAGGGAACCAAGTCGGCTTTTTCCTTGATGGTTTGTACCTGTAAGCTTAAATCTTGTTCTAAAGCCTTCAACTGAGGCGACTCAAGAAAAGTTGCGATCGGAATACCCAAACTAAAGCCCAACTGCAAATTATTGCTTAAGCGGTATCTTTCCCCTTCTGCGGAAGTGTGAATACCAATTACTCTACCGCTAGTATCCAATACTGCACCACCGCTCATGCCTTTTTCAGACAGGTTGGTATAAATAAGTTCATAACCGTTTGTCTCTGTAAGAGATTGTTCATCCTTAACCAAAAATATTCCCGTTTCTTTACCAATCACCATACCAACAGTAAAAACGGGTTCTGGTTCTTCCCCTATTTTTCCCCAGCCATAGGCAAATACCCAAGACTCTTGATTCAAACCAATGTCGTAGTTAGAAAATGCTCCTACCTGATAGTCTTTGTTGCTTGTAAAAGAGATGATAGCCAAATCGCTGTCTTCAAATCTTTCAATATATTCTGGTTCGACTTCATGAACCTTGTCGTCTTCAGTAATTACCTGATAAATTTGGTCTTGTGCAACTACATGTTTGGCAGTAACTACATAGTATTCATCACCATCACGAGCAAAAATAACCCCCGAACCATTTCCCCCAGGGCTATCTATCCTAACAGTAATCTTTTCAGCAATTTCGTTAACATTTTTAGGAATACCTTTTAGCTCTGGAAGAACAAATTCTTCGTCATCTTTGTCATCATCTTTACTTGCTTGAGCGATTTCTAAACGCTCTTGGTCTTCTAATTTAAACTCTGCTAGAACTTTAGGACTTATACCTAAAAGGTAAACAAAAACTAGAAACAAACAGAGCGGATTATAAATTTTCATACCTATTACCTGTTACCTATTACCTGTTACCTGTTACCTATTACTTATTACTTCTTCTTCCTTAATACACCCTTGTTGATTAATCGAAATATCAGGCATAATCGTGTTGCACAAAAATGCCGACTCCAGTTCCAAATCAGTAATTTGAGCATTCATTAAATTGACATTGCTCAAATCTGCATCTTCCAAATCTGTAGAATTTAAAGTGGCATTAGTTAAATTACTATTAAACAAATCAGCCTCTTTTAATTTAGTTTCAGTTAAATTTGCCCCGCTTAAATTAGTATTAATAAGATTAGTTTCTCCAATAAACTTAAGCGATCGATTACCTACATAGCCCAAATTTTGCAAAGGCTCATTTATATTGGTTGGATTTTGAAGTATTGATAACACAGAGCCTATTATGGCTAGTGCATCTGTTGTGTCTCCAAGGGGAGTACTAACTTTAGCTTTATTTAAAAGAAAACTAGAAATATCGCCTTTTCTTATTGCTATGTTGGGAGTACATCTTTCTAAATTAGCTTTGGTTAGATTGGCTCTAGTTAGGTTAGCCGAACTTAGGTCGGCACATTTTAAATTGGATTCTGTTAGATTGGCATTGGTAAAATTAGTATTTTGTAATTGAGTTCTATTTAAACCATCTCCATCTAACTTAGCTTTGATTATTTCGGCATTTTTAAAAGTAGAATACTTAAGATTAGTAGCCTGTAAATTAGCCTCTCCTAAATCGCTATTGTTAAAATTAGCTAATAGCATGACTGAGTTTTCAAAGTTTGCTTTATGTAAATTAGCGTTACTTAAATTAGCACCTACCAAATAGGCATTTTTTACGTTGGCTTTTTCCAAAGTAGCCCCTTCTAGATTAGCTCCTTCTAAGTTGGCTCTTTCTAAGTCAGCTCCTTCTAAATCCGCACCAGTTAAATTACACTGGGGACACTCTTTGGTATCAAGGAGTATTTGAATATTAGTAGCTACTTCTTTATTAGTAGTATTACTTTTCGATAGTTTTAAACGTGATGATATTACTTCAATATCAGAATTATGGTATAGCCAAGGCTCTAACTGTTCTAAAATTTGGGGTATATTTTCATTAGAAAAACCATCGGCATCATCTTTACTAGCAGAGATTTTTATAAAATTACTCTTATTACCTTCCTGAGTCTTTTTTAAGAAATAACCAACTTGAATATCGGCAAACATTCCCACAGATTCTTTTTGACCTTCCACATCTGCAATCCACCAGGGAGAATTAAAGCTAAAAACGTCTTTTAGTTCAATAATAATTTCTTCTGTATTTTCTTGATTTTTCAAAGCTTCTAATGCCTTGCCTTTTTCTTGATAAATAATTATTTTTTCGTCTTTAATTGAAACTTTGCATTTTTTAGATTTTTCTTGTCTTGGCATAAGAGAACAGTAAAAAGATTCTCCTTTGCGATTTTCTAGTGATACTAAGGGATCTCTACCTATGCAACGTTTATCTTGGGGAAACTTAACACAAAATTTTGCAATATCATTGACGAAAAAGTCTTTACATTTTTTGTTGTAGGGAAAATTTTCACAAAATTGATTTAAATCCTGATTTTTATTTTCTTGTCCATATACTGCTGTTGTTTCACAATAAAATAGAGCAAGACTAAGAGGTATTAAAGATAGAGTTGTTAATTTCATGATCTGCGATTGTATTATTATTTTGATAAATTAAATTTTTATTGCAATACGGCTTTGTATTATTCCTTTTTTCACCTATTACCTATTCACTGTTAATACATCCACTTCTTTCAATAGAAAAATTTGGCATTATTGTATTGCATAAAAAAGCTTTTTCTAATTCAGAGTTATTTATCTGAGACTCAATTAAATTAGAATTACTAAGGTCTGTGTCCTGCAAATCGACAGAATTTAAAATAGCATTACTCAAATTACTATTGAATAAATTTGCACTATCTAGATTTGCTTCGGCTAAATTTGCCCCGTTTAAGTTAGCATTACTTAAATTTGTGTATCCAACAAAATCAAGCGATCGCATTTCTAAATTTTCTAAGTTGGAAAGGCTGCCAGTATTATTGCCAGAGCCAGACATACTGCTAAATATAGCCAAAGCGGAGCTAATCACACTTAGCCCATCTTTTAAATCTGACAAAGGCGTACTTATTTTTGCCTTATTTAATAAAAAACTAGAAATATCTCCTTTTTTAATTGGTATTTTTGGCGCGCAACTTTTTACGTTAGCCCTAGTTAAATCAGCGTTTTTAAGATTAGCAGAATCTAAATTAGCGCAGCTTAAATTTGCCTCAGTTAAATCAGCATTTATCAAACTAGCATTCTGCAATTGCGTGATATTTAACCCATCTGCATTTAGTCTTGCTTGAGTTAAATTAGCATTGTTTAAATTGGCAAATTTGATATTGGCAGCCTGTAAATTAGCCCCTTCCAAATCGCTATTTTCTAAGGAAGATGACATTAATATCGAATTTCCTAAATTTGCCTCATATAAGTTGGCATTATTTAAATCAGCCCCTATTAAATAGGCTTTTCTTAAATCAGCTCCCTCTAAATTTGTTCCTTCCAAATTTGTTCCTTCCAAATTTGCCCCAGCTAAAGTAGTTCCTGATAAATCTGCACCAGCCAAATTACACCGAGGACATTCTTTAGTATCTAAAAGCCGTTTAATATTCTGGGAAACCTGAGTATTAGTATTATTAAATTTTGGTTTAAACAGTGGTGCAAGTGTTGCGATGTCGGGATTATGATAAAGCCAGGGTTCTAACTTTTCGACAATCTTAGGCATATTCTCATTAGAAAAACCTTTAACTAAATACAAATTTGTGGGTAGGATTGCTTCTGCTGAAATAGTCAAAAAATTACTCTTATTTTCCTCTTGAGGATTGTTTAAAAGATAGCCTATTTGAATTTCAGTAAACATTCCCGCAGAATTTTGGCGATCGCCTACACCTGCCAGCCACCATTGAGAATGAAAGCTAAATATATCCTGCTTGCTAATAACAATCTCTCTTCTTTCTTGCTCACTATTTGAAGCATCATTTGGTTCTAAATAAGCAATTATTTGTTCATTTTTAACTAATACTTTGCAGTGGCTAGACTGTTTAAGATTAGGCATTAGAGAACAAAAAAAGGAATCCTGTTGACTTAGCAATCTCTCTTTCTCTTCACATCGCTTATCTAGAGGATGATCGATGCAAAATGTCTCCATATCTTCAGAAATAAACTTAGCGCACTCTTTATTAAGAGGAAAATTCTGACAAAACTCCTCTTCTACGTTTCTATTTTTTTGCCTATTCGCTGGTATATTGGCAACAGCCACATTGCCTATTAATAAAGTACAGCAAAAAAATACTAGATATAACAAAGTTGACTTCATAAAATGCGATTATATTACTAATAAATCAAAAATAAAAAATATTACCTGTTACCTATTACCTATTACCTGATTCCAGGTTGACCTGTTGAAGTAAAGCTCGAGTTATTTGATAGCTAGAATTATCTTTTTGAGCCTGGAAAAAGCTATTTGCCTGGGACAAAAGTGCGATCGCTTTTTCTTGTTCCCCCATCAAAGCCAAAGCCACACTTTTACCAAAGTCCAAATGTCCTGGGGTGGAATCAGCCTGAAGTAAACTTTTAAAATCTATCGGTATGCTCACATACTTATCAGATTGAGAACTAACATTGCTCACTTCCCCAGAAACGTTTTTATTCTCTTGATATAGTTGCCAAGCAAAATAAAAATCAGTTGTTGACTGAGTTAATTCTTGATTTTGATAGTTAACCAAACCCCTGCCCAAATAGCCTCTAGGATCTTGGTAGTCCAATTTAATAACGTGGTTAAAATCATTGAGAGCCTGATTGTAGTTGCCCAACTGATAATAAGTAAGACCTCGATTGATATAAGCTTCAATATATTTAGGATTGGAAACAGTAGCCTGTTTAAAATCTTGGAGGGCTAGCTTACTTTTACCAATGTTGCGATAAAGACTGCCCCTTCTAACCAAAACAATCGAGTTAGAGTCATTAGCGATCGCCTTATTATAGGCAGCAATAGCCTCTTTTGGCTGAGATAAATTCTGAAGTGCCTCTGCCTGAAGAATATATAAAGCAATATTATCAGGTTGGAGTGCAAGAGAACGCTCAATAGCTCTCTTAGCGCGATCGTATTGCTTTAAACTTAACAAAGACAAAGACTGACGATACCAAGCAGGATATAAGTCAGGTTTAATTTTAGTAGCCAGCTCAAACTCAGCTACTGCTGCTTGATAATTGCCTTGATTATAATTAGCCAATCCTTTGCCATAGTGCGCCTGATAAAAATCAGATTTCTTTTTTAGGGCGCGATCGAATGCTTTAATAGCTTTTGGATAGCGAGACAATCGCCATAATTGATTGCCATAGTTTAGCCATTGAGTTTCATCACTAGATTCTGCGGGAGTTTGAACCTGAGTTAAATTATTCTGAATTGACTCAAGATCGTTCTGAGATAATTTTGGCTGGGCAAAAGGATCAATATCTAGTCTTTCTTTAGTGGTTTTGATTTCAACTCCCTTTTTAACCATCAAATCTTGAGCATAATCGGAATCCAAAAAAGTCCCGATAGGAATACCCAAACTAAAGCCTAGCTGCAACTTATTACTCAAGCGATATCTTTCCCCTTCGGCTGAAGCATGAATGCCAATGACTCTTCCGCTAGTATCCAATACTGCACCACCACTCATGCCACTTTCAGACAGGTTAGTATAAACCAGCTCATAACCATTGTCTTGAGCAAAAGAAAGATCGTCTTTTACTAAAAATATGCCTGTTTCTTTCCCTGCAACCTTTCCTGCTGAAAACTGAAGAATATCCGACTGTGAGGAATCCGCCCAGCCAGAGACAAACACCCAAGACTCCTCATTAAAGCCAAACTGATAATCTCCAAAACGGGCAGTGTCATATGTAAATTTACTTTTAAAACTAACTACCGCTAAGTCTGAATCTTCAAAACGTTCAATCTGATTAGGAGTTACAGAATAAGGTTCGCCTTCTACGGTAACTACAGTATATTCTTGATTACTTTCCACCACGTGTTTAGCAGTCAGAACATAGTAAACAAATAGATCTTTGTTTGTTTTATCTTTCTTTTTAGCAAAGATTACCCCCGAACCATTACCGTTTTCGCCCTCTATGCTGACAGTAATTTGTTGGGCAATTTCATTTACTTCCAGGGGAATACCTTGTAATTGAGATTCCTCTTCATCATCTTCATTGTCTTGAGCCAAGATAAATGGGGCATTGTAATTAAAATCTTGATTAACTTCTCCCTTAACTTTGGGAACAAAACCAAAGGTGCATAACACGAACGCCAAAGCAAAAGAAACAGGCTGGTTGAACTTCTTGTGCATAATCTAAAAATAGAGCTAAATAAATAAAATCAAAATCACAAATCTATTGGTAGTGCGTAGTAAGCAATACCTTCGGATTGAAAATCAGGTAAATTATCTTCTACATTGCTTTTTTCCCCTTCAGAGGGAGTATAGAAATGCGCCCCTGTAGTAGAGTTAAAGAAACGATAAATGGGAATCGAACCATCAACTTCCGTGGCGTAGGCAGAAAAAGCCTCTCCTTCAAAACTAAAGTTATCTAACTCTTCAACGGCATTCTTTTCTACTTCGGAGATAGTGTAAAGATGAACCCCAGTATCTTGATTAAGGAAACGATATACAGGTTCGGGTTCGGGATTTCCTGTCAGAGGATCTACCGCCTGGTAAGAAGCACCTTCAAAACTAAAGTTGGCAAGATCTTCGACTGCATCTCTTTCCGTTTCGTTAGCAGTATAAAAGTGAACCCCAGTGTCGTTATTAAAAAATCTATATACCGTTGTTCCTGAAATAGAATCAAAATCCGATTCTGGGGTAGCCAAGGAAATTATATTTAAGTCTTCTACCGATTCAAACTCAGCAGAAGATTGCCAAACAACATTGTCTCCAGATAATGCAGGAAAAACATCGTCAATCTCATTATTAGTAAGCCGAATGGTTTCACTGCCGTCATAAAGGAATATTTCACTATCACCATCGCTGCCCATCCAAACTACATTACTTTCCGACACTGCGGGTATAAAATTAATAAAATTTTCGTTACCGAGTTCAATAGTTTCGCTTCCGTTATAGAGAAAGATTGAGAATACTTCTACCCTAACAAAATTGTCTCCTGATACTAAGGGCGAAGATTTCGATAAATCATTGTCAGTAAGCTGAATAGTTTCACTTCCGTTATAGAAGAATATTTCACTATCATCGCCATCGGGTTGGCTTTGCCAAACTATATTATCCCCAGATATTTCCGCCGCCAAATCATCGACATCATTATCAGTAAGCTGAATGGTTTCACTTCCGTTATAGAGAAAGATTTCGCCATTACCATCTATTTCGCTTTGCCAAACTACATTGTCCCCAGATACTTTGACAAAAGATTCTTCTATATTGTTATCAGTAAGCTGGATAGCTTCAGTGCCGTTGTAGAGAAATATTTCGCCTTCTTCATCTATTTCGCTTTCCCAGACTACTTTACTGCCCGATATTACGGGATTTTGATCGTCTACTTCGTTATCAGTAAGCTGGATAGCTTCAGTGCCGTTGTAGAGAAATACTTCATCATCGCCACCCCTCTCGCTTTGCCAAACTACATTATTGCCATCAATAGCTTCATTAGAAGGAAGAGGCAAAAACGATTGTTCAACGCCACTAATTATCTCAGTTGTATATTCGTTCATGGTTTATTAATCTTGGTATGAATACTAAATGTGTTGTGTGTAATAAAAAATTATTTAGTTTTAGTTGTTAAAGTTCTGTTCCTGCCTCAATTGGTAAGGCATAATAAGCAATGCCTTCGGACTGAAAATCAGGTAAGTTAGCTTCGACGTTGTCTCTCTCCTCTTCAGAGGGAGTATAAAAATGCGCCCCTGTAGTGGAATTATAGAAACGATAAATGGGAATTGAACCCTCAAGCTCACTTGCATAGGCGAAGAATGCTTCCCCTTCAAAACTAAAGTTATCAAGATTTTCTACGGCATCCCTTTCTACTTCAGAGACAGTGTAAAGATGCACTCCCGTATCTTCATTGAGGAAGCGATATACAGGTTCGGGTTCGGGATTTCCTGTC
>CAKZYI010000392.1 GCA_937884735.1 uncultured Pleurocapsa sp. | reverse complement strand
AAAATAGAAGAAATTCCTCCAGAGATTCGTCGTTGTTTTGTGCAAGCTGAATGTTTATCGACTCGCTAAAGTCAGCATGGCGGGAGTAGTTTATCTGGAACATTAAGTTCTCCTACTTTGGAAAGTTACACTTGTGACATTATTCCTTTAAAATGGCACAAGTCAGAATCAGTAAAACTACTGTGTCAGCAATTCAAGCTGTCTTTAACAGACGAACAAGATATTAGACAGTCTTTAATTAAAATAGATTCGGCTATTGAGCAGCAGAAAACTATTATTCAGGCTTTGATCGCAGAATTTGGTGGAATCGATAGTCGCGATCGCATTTTAAAATTATTTAGTTCTTTATTTGGGATCTCAGCTTTACCTGAAGCCGCAATTGATTGTTTAGCAACACCAATGCAGTTGGTTTTTGCTATCGATTACCAACAGCAGCAATTACGAGATGAGACGTTATGGTCAAGTTTAGCTCAAGGCGATCGCGATGTCTTAAAAAAATTCTTTGCTCAAATTAATCGTTTTGATTTTGCTCAGTTTGAGCGTTTTCCTAGTTTTGGCTATTTGGAGTCGGTTAGTATTTCCGTCGAGTTGTGCGATAAATTAGTAGAGAAAACTGGCTATAGCAAATCAGCAATTATTAAAGCGATCGCTCGTTCTATTTCTCTTATACCCACCGCTAAATCTGAAGCCTTTCTGATTCATGATATTTGGGGACATTTTTGGCAACTATTTTTAACTCAGTTTGATAGCGACTACGCTATTATGACCACTGCTGGCAATGAGCTAAATCCTGGTTTAGCTGCTTGCACCGAGCAAGGTTTTATTGCACTGCGCGAACTATTTGTTATTGAAGGTAATGAGGTTCAATTAATAGAAGAAAAAGCACGGCAGTTTTTCCATGGGGAAGTGCAGCAACGACTAGGACATTTGTTTACTCACTTGATGGGTGAAATGCTAGCAGACATGAATGAATTTAAATGGCTATGGCAAAATGATTTGCAGCAAGAAAGCCTACCTTCTTCATCCTTATTTAAAGAATTACCAACCAAGCTAGATCTGAGTTTGATTGATATTGATTTTTTGTTTGTGCGGGTACTTGAGCCACTATTAAACTATAAAATATCTGTTACTCAAGATTCATCCCTAGAACAAGAATTACTAGCCAACTGGCAAAATTATACTCCTCAAGTGCGACTTAATTTAAAACAGGCGATCGCCAAAATGTATCATATCTTCCTGGAAGAATACATCCAATACTATCAACCCAATCTCAAACTGGCTAACGGTGTTTTTGGTAACCTACTAGCCAATCTGCTTTATTTACAAAACATTCTCAATCAACTTTATATTCTTCCTATAGAGCAGCAAGATTTAGATTTACCCTATCAAGATTTAATTCTCTTATTTATTGGCTGTTATTGCTCGGCTGACTGCTATCAAGACTTTTGGGATTTAGATGATGTTTTGGCGCAATACTTTTTGCCCTGCTGGTTGAAGTTAAAGCTATTTTCCAACTAATTACACGGCTCAATTTCCAAAGGATTCTGTAAAAGGAGCAGCCTCAATACTATTACTGACGCCGTCATCTTTAGGTTTGGCATTGGGAACTGTTTCTAAGTCTCCTGTAATAGCTTCCTCCTCGTTAATAGGTACGGGTTCAAAGGATATTTTACCTTCCAACCAAGCCGTCAGAAGATCGGGGAGATTCTTTTTTAACCAACCAAGGGCAACCATGCGCGCAATGGGTTTTATATAACCAACTAATACCTTCATCATTTTATTGAGGGGAGGATTAGATAATTTAGCGTTAGCGTAGTTGATTGAACCCACATCGATCAAACAGTCAATAATTAGCTTTAATGATGTCTCTTCCCTCTCTACTATCTGCTGAAGCAATAAAGTAACGTCGCGCATTCGCTCTTCTTTTTTTTGTTCTTCCGCCGATATTTTTTTAACTTCTAGAGATTCTTCGTTATAGGTAAGCATTAAAGTTTAAGTATTAAGTATATTTCTCTCATTATCTTATGGCTCTTTCTTCTCAAAGACTATAAGCAATGAGACATAATTTTTAAACTTATAAATGATTAATGAAATTTAGTCAAAGACTTAAAAGTATTTTGATATATTTTATTAGTCTCACTGATAAAGCCAGCCAAGTCTCGCTGTACTTGAGATAATATTTTGCCGTCTACATAAACTTCTTTCGTAGGATATTTCTCTAATAGTTCAATCAAGGAAATCAAATTATCATCACTAGCCGATGCTACTAATGCCCCTCTTAACGCTTTAACATTTGCTCTTTCTGACTTGGCACTTACAACATTACCAGTTTGGCTTAGGGCGTATTCTCCTGGGGCGGTATTGAGTAAATCGTAAATCAGCTTGGTGTTAGCGGGAAACTGCTGTGTCAGTATCCAACGAATTATAAAAGGATTTTGCTTGCCAAATTTAAGCAAGAAGTCCAATGCAGAAGAGATTTCTCCTGTGTTGGCAAAAGTTTGTAATTCCTCTAAAGATACGGATTGGGTTGCACCACCATATTTAAAGATAACCTCTTCTGAAGCGATCGCTTTTTGTGCCTGAAATAAGAGCGAAGTACTAGCTACAAACATCATTATTCCTGTTTTTTGCCAGCATTTCAAGATGTTTATTTTTTGCATTGTATTATTTCCCTAATATCAAAGTCGTACTTCAATTTTATGATACGACCGATCTTTCTAAGTTATGCCTTGGGCAATTATTTAATACAAAACATTACTACATCTGTAAATGGGTGACATTTATTAAATCTATTTAAAATTATTGTCAATAATTTACATTCACGCTATATGTATATAATGGCACTTAAATAATAATTACTGTCAATAAATTTTATTAGGTATGATTCGTACTATAAATCTTAAACATCGCCATCTTTCAGGTAGAAAGCAATTTAAAAAGCTTGTTTTTATTGGAAATATTTCTGATAAATCTGTAGTTCGTGCAACGAAACAGTTGAATTTATCTCCTAATAGTGATTTTATTAGTCAAGCTACCGTAGAGAATTCACTTTTGATTACAGAAGTACACACTGATGAAAATATTGCCAATCAGCTAAAGGAGCTGAAAATCAAGCCAGGAGTAACCCTTGAATTAGTTAGTAAAACCAACAATGGCTCGGTTGTTGTCAGCCTTGGTAATAAATTAGTTGGTATCGGTGCAGAGATTGCCCGCAAAATTGTAGCTGTTTCTGCTGGTTAAATAAAAATAATGAAAATTAAAACTAATATTTCTGAATTGTCTTTGGGTTCGGTTGGAATTGTAGCTGGATACAGCGCAATTTATGGTGGTTATATCGGTAAATTGATATCTAAAGGATTAACCCCTGGCATTTCTTTTGTAGTGCTAAATTTAAACTTAGCAGAAGGTGCGGTACAAATTATGTTGGAAGAAAAGATCATTATTCTTTCCAAGCCAGAAGCTAATGCCCTTTGCATTGATGTTTATACAGAGGAAGATTTATAGCATTTCTAAATACACCGCATTAGAAGGCATAATCAATCTACTAAATACAATTAAATTCTACTTTGAGTTTTCTCTTTGCCAATCTTCTATGTGTGGACTGGGTTTGGGTTGCGTCCAATAGTCATTTTGATATTCTTGGCGGTTGCGCTCCATAAGTTCATCTATAAGTTCACGCTCTCGCTCATTTTGGCTTTCAAAATCTGGAGAGGGGTCATATTTATATATTGGGTTTTCTGAGCCTGGTAAACTGTTGGGAAATACATTTGTGTCTTCGTATTCAAATTTTCTTTTCAATGAATCACAATATGAAGAATCAGGAATTGCGATCGGATTTTCTCGCAAAGATTCTCTAATTTGTCGGCTCAATTCTGTATCTTCTGAACCAGTTTTTTCTAGTGCATTTTGCAGATGCGCCAATTTTTCTCTATCGAATTTTGGAGTTTCTACTATGAGGGAAAATTGCCCTGTTTCGACTATTGTTTCAATCTCTTGACCGTTTTTTTCTTCAACGTCTATAATTTCGTATCCAAACAAATTTTGTCCTTCTGATACGATAAACTTTTTATCAATATGCTGTGAGCCGATCGCAATTTTAATATCTTCAGAAATAAAGTCACGAGTGTATTCTCGATCTGTAAAAGGCGCAGTATTATTATTACCAAATATAGAATTATTATTTTCGTTTTGAGTATTATTGGTAATAATTACTCTACGGTTGTCAGCAGTTGCCATACTATCTGAAACAAATGTTACTTTTTTTCCTGGTGCTATATCAGGACAATTTTTAGTATTTTCTAAGGTTATCTTTTCTATTGGCTGAAAATAGCCATCATCATCTTCTACCATGAATCCCGTATAGTTTTCTTGAGAACCATTTTCTGATAAATTATTGGCTAAATCATTTTCCCCTAAAGCAGATGATGGCTGCAAAGAGATAACACAGCCAAAAATTACTGATACGATTTGTTTGTACATAAATAAAAATACCTAATATTGTAGATATAATACTCAATTTTGGTTTTAAATTTACAAATGGTTGCTTTATTTAAGCCCACATCTAATAGTTCATCAGTTTACAAAACAGTTGTCTGCAATATATTTACTATGCAGTTAAAACAGATATTTACACTGCAACAATAGAAAAGCTATTTTGGTATTGCAAGTATGGCTTTAAGGTTTTTAAGAATAATTTAATACATCCAAATCCTTTAAAAGATCTAATTACTACTTTAGATGCTAGTAGCAATTATTCTAGTTCCAAAATATTTTAGTTGATAGTACCTAAAGCGATCGCATTAATAATAAAAATTAAATCAAAAGCTTAGTGAAAATATCGATAGTTTTTTTGAAAATAATGCAGTATAAAAACATAATTTTATTAATATTGCATTTGAATAAATTATTTTCTTTATCTGAAATACATAAAATATCTAATTTAAACACAGTTCCTTCATAGTAAAAATAGGTATTTCTGTTAATTTACGAGACGCTTTTCTATTGTTAGATTTGATTTATAAAAATTGACGAAACAATATGATGATGTTGAATAAAATATTTTATAAGTTATGCAGAATTAGTTTTTTTAGTGCTATTGCGATAGGCTCTATAATTGTTAATCCAGCATTATCTAATGCTAGCTCCGTTCCCGTAGGTATAGATTCTTTAGAGACAAGAGATGTTAATGCTGAATCTAGCAGCGGTAACGTGTGCGACCGTGATAATAATTGCAATACCAAGGAATATGGAACAGGAACAAACATAAAACTAAATGGTTTTACTGTAGATGGGAAAGATTATTCTATTTTGCAATTAGTTGATGAGGCAAGATTTCAGCGAGTTGACAATAGTAATGTTTCAGGAGAAAGACATATTTATTTTCTAGAAACTGGCAGCAATGACTCAATCGGTAGTTCTGCTATTTTTACCATGGAAAATGCTGTTAGAAGTGACTTTATTAATGGTGGTACAGACAACGTTTTTGCTAATAATGGAGGAACAAACCTCAACAATATAGAACGAGTCGATTTTATAATAAAAAGTGGTTTAATCGTCAAAGATGGATTTGAAGACAAGGCAGGGTTTCTATTATTAGAACGTGGCGGTAACGATCCATTCAAAATTGCAGCCATAACAGGAGTAGATGCTAATGGAAATCCCAGTCAATTTGGTAGTTTAATCGATCTTCCTAAAAGTACTTGGGGAAATTCTGGTATAAACATCAAAACAAGTGTTTTGCAAAATCAGTCCGATTGGAATGCACCCAAATTAACGGCTTCTCTGGGCGGTCAAAATATTCACGGTATATTTGTCTCAATTGCATCTTTAGGAATTGATTCGGGCGATACAGTATATGGCTATGCTTTATTCCCAGGAGATATTAGCTCCAATAGCGATTTGGTTGGTTTGAGTGACTTTCCTAAAAACACTTCTGCTGCATCAGGACAGGGTGGATTAGATCTTATTTCTAGCGGAGGACTATTTATCCCTAACGATGTATCCTCAGAAACAGTGTTTAAGCCTGCTTCTGCTATTGATGATGAAATTACTACTGATGAAGATAATAGCGTTACTGGTAATGTACTAACTAATGATTTGGGTGACAATCTTGAGGTTATTACCACAGGACAACAAACTCTCTCTTCGGGTGCTTTAGTGACTATATATAGCAATGGTATTTTTGAATACGATCCTAATAGTAAATTTGAATTATTAAATGAAAACCAAGTAGGAACAGACACTTTTAGCTATACCATGGAAGATGGCAGCGGAAATGTTAGCAGTGCTAGCGTTACAGTCAGCATTGACGGTATTACCGATACTTTCCCTGACTAAATACTCTTGAGGAAACTCAATAAAAAAGCGATCGCGTTTTTGTTTATAATTTACCAGGAATAATTGTGCGATCGCCACATGCTTCTGGATTTAAAGCTGCTCGAATGGAATAGTCATAATCTAGTTCGGGATGAAAGTAAGAGCTGTACAAAAAAGCATATTTTAAGGCTGCGGTAGGTTCAGCTTGGGTGTTTTCCCCAATATGTTTGCTCAATAAGCATACTTTTTCCTTGGGTTTTATTTGGTTAACAAATTCTGATTTGACTCCAAAAGCGATATATTTGTCCAGGGTTATAAAGGAAGGTTGAGCATAGATTCTGCCAACTTTTGCCAAAATAATAGTTAGAAATATAGTGTGTACTAATCCCATGTATTTTGGTTGCAGCCATCTTCCGATTAATTGTTTATTTTTGGGTAAGGAAATCAAATATAGATTGAGAGATACTAAACAAATCATCCAGTACATGAAGTATCTTAATTCGTGGGACTGGGGAAAGTTTAATGGCACAATAGACATGGCAATTGCTGCCAACAAAGCTACTTTTGCTTCATTCCCAGCATTTTTGTTGGGGGATTTGTCGATCGCTATTTCTCTGAGTGCAAATCCTACCAACAATAATAAATTGAATACAACATAAACACCCCAAAATCCTCCTTTGCGGCTCAATTCAGGATTTTCACTCCATTGATCTGGTGTCCAAAACAGAGGTGCATTGATTTCAAGTACTGACTCGATCCAGTTTTGTTGGCGGTTTCCTCCTTCATAAGCTTCTGGACTTAACTTGTGATTGAGAACAATTCCACCAACTTGGATCTTAATCGGATAAAGAGGATTTTGATATAGAACGGTGTTTTTAACGGGGGTAGCAAAGATGATAATGCTTGCAACCAAAGTTATGGGGATAATTGTGGTTAATTTGACCAATGATTTTGATTTTTTATAAAGCCAGGCTAATCTAATCCCTGCAATTATTAGAATTAGAAAGACTAAAGGCTGTAGTTGAGTTTTGGTATTTGCTGCGATCGCCGAGCCGATCAGTGCGATAATTAATTCGCTAGAGTTTGGTAACTGCTTATTTTTATAAAAGTTATAAGTCATCATAACTAAAATAGAAGTGCCAATATTGCCAAATAAATCGACAAAACTAGTAGCAGCATGGGTTAACACTAAAGGAATGGAAAATAAAGCGATTGCCGATAGATATAGAGGTATTTTGAAGTAACTTTTCAAAAGTTTCTATGTTATAGAGTAGTTAAACACAATATTTGTTATAGTAAAATATCGGGTCGTGTTTAATTTCCCTATAGGTGTACGAAGCACTTAAAATTACTTTTTTTTATGTGAAGATTAGAAGAGATATATAATGATTTGTATCACGATTAATGCACTATTTACTTATATGCACGGTTGTAGTCAGTGTGCTTCATTTATCATGAAAGCAAATGTTCTTTCAAG
>CAKZYI010000391.1 GCA_937884735.1 uncultured Pleurocapsa sp. | reverse complement strand
AAACTTTCTCCTGTTTTTGACATATTGGCTGTATTCAATTCTCCTTGTCATATCTCGGCTGCCATGCTCTGTTAAGAAAGCTGCGCCACTCGATCTACTAATGCAGCATAAAATTGAATGTATTTATCCTCCGTCTCACAGATATCGTGATAGTAAGCTGCAATTACTCCATCCAACAATTTACTAATTAGATCGGGACGTTTTAAATAATGTAGTCGCTCAAACGTACCAAAACGAATGTGAGAACTACTAAATCTAACCATTACGGAAGAGCGAGTAGGGGATGGTTCATCACCCCGCCATAATGATTCCCCTGTTTCAATCAAGCTCAAGCAACGAGAAGTTTTTACTCCTAGCTGATGTAATGCTTCTGCGGCTAGAACTTCTCTAACTCCTCCCTTGAGAGTCAATCTACCATCTGCGCTGCGAGAATAAGGAGTCCTACCAGAACCCTTGGTACCCAAGTCGTAAAGCTCTCCATCAATATTTCTGATCTGCCCGTATAAAAAACCTCTACCGTCACCTAGAAAAGGATTGTACGCTCCAAACTGATAACCGTGATAACGTAAGGCTAAAAAAGGACGTGTGTTCTTAAATTTGCCAAAAGCTTCAATAAAATCTCCATCCCCTACATCTGCCGAATTTAAACCCATTAACGGCAACAATAAATCATTGCGAAAACGCAACCAATGAGCGGGAAAATCAGCAGGAGCTACCACATCATAATAGTCATCACCCAAGTTTTGCATCATGGGTTCATATTTTAGATTTAACAACGGATTGGAGTTATTGGTCATTTAAAGATATGACAAGAAAAATGATACTCAAGATTATTTTACGTCTAGTGTAAATTAGCTTTGTCTGACAATTGTTCTCTATTATTGGCTTTTTACATTTTCGTTATAATCAGTCACAGAGATGTCAGTAAAAATAGAGCTTATGAAAACAATACCAACTATTGAAAGTACATCAAGTTGGCTAAGAGCAATTCGCCAGATTAATGCTTTGTTCCGTCCACTAGAGTTTACCGAAAAACGCAGTCAAAAATATGGGGATTTTTATCAAATAGTATTTAAAGATGCACCACCGACGCTTATAACTAGCAACCCTCAAGCAATTGAAGATATTTTTACGGCTTCTCCTGATAAATTTGTAGTAGGAAAGGGCAATCAAGGCTTGAGTTTTTTGGTCGGAGACAATTCCTTGTTGTTATTGGATGGAAAAAAACATAAAAGTCGCCGACGTTTATTAATGCCTCCTTTTCATGGTGAATCTCTACAGAAATGCAATCAAAGAATTGTTGATATTACTAATCAAGTTTGTAGTCGATTAGAAATCAATCAATCTTTTAATGTCCGTTCTTTAATGCAAGAAATTACCATGGGAGTAATTTTGAGCGTGATATTCGGGATTAATTCTGAAAATAGATGTGGTTGCGAACCTAGCTCCAGGAATCGTCTGCAAGAACTATTAACTAATTTATTGGAGACTTTTAATAATCCTTTAAATTCAAGCTTAATATTTTTTCCAATCTTACAAAAAGATTGGGGTAAATTTAGTCCTTGGGGAAATTTTCTTAGATTAAAACAAGAAATTAAAAATTTAATTTACTCAGAAATAGATAAAAGGAGAGACTTAATTGCATCGGGAGAATTTGAAGGTAAAGATATTCTCACCTTATTACTTTTAGCTAAAGATGAAAAGGGAGAAAAGATGACTAATGAAGAATTGCATGATGAGTTAATAACGTTATTATTTGCTGGACATGAAACCACCGCTTCAGCTTTAGCTTGGGTTTTTTATTGGGTTCATTATCTTCCTGAAATACAAGAAAAATTGCGTTTTGAACTGAATATTTGGCGAGAAGGATTGGGAAACTGCAATATCAATCAACTAACTTACCTGAATGCTGTAATTTCAGAAACCTTGCGTATCTATCCCATTGCGGCTGGTGCTTTTCCTCGGATAATGACTAAATCAATGTCTGTTATGGGATATGATTTTGACCCTAATACCTGGGTGATTATTTCTATCTACGCTTTACATCATCGAGAAGACTTATATCCTGATTCTAAGAAATTCGATCCTCAAAGGTTTTTAGAGAGGACTTATTCTAATTATGAGTATATTCCTTTTGGTGGAGGTAATCGTCGTTGCATAGGTTCAGCGTTAGCATTGATAGAAATGAAATTGGTAACAGCCACAATTTTAGCTAATTTTGAATTAAAACTAGTTAAACATAGACCTATGACACCCGTGAGAAGAGGTTTAACTGTTGCTCCTCCTGCTGCTTTTAAAATGATAGTAAAAAATAGAAGTTAATTTTTTATTTGCTACTTCCCAACAAATATCTTGAAACTCCTGGCTTCAACAAGTGTGTGGAATAGCTGCGTTTTGATATCGAAATTAGATATAGTTATAAAATTGAGATAGCTGCCCAGTCTAGGAGATATAAGTTTTGACCGCTACTTTTGAGAACCCTATTGATGCCAATATATTAAAGCCAGCTAGATATCTGGGTAATGAACTAGGTGCGATACACAAACCTTGGACAGAAGCTGAGGTGCGTTGGGTGTTGACTTATCCTGAAGTATATGAAGTAGGGGCATCCAATTTAGGTCATATTATTCTCTACAATATAATTAATGCTCAACCGCAACAATTGTGCGATCGCACTTATCTTCCTGCACCCGATTTATCGGCAAAACTAAGGGAAACCAACACGCCTTTGTTTGCTTTAGAATCAAAACGCCCGTTACAAGATTTTGATATTTTGGGCTTCAGTCTCAGCTATGAGTTGGGGGCAACCAATATGCTAGAGATGCTTAGTTTGGCAAATATTCCCTTGACTTGGAAAGAAAGAGAAGAGGGAAACTATCCTCTAATCTTTGCAGGGGGGCAAACTGCTACTTCTAACCCCGAACCCTATGCAGATTTCTTTGACTTTATTGCTTTGGGTGATGGAGAGGAATTGTTACCCGAAATTGGCTTTATTATTAAAGAGGGAAAGGCAGCAGGACTGAGTAAAACAGACTTACTGCTAGATTTATCCCAAGTTCCTGGGGTATATGTACCTAGATTTTATGAAATGGCAGAGGATGGTTCGATTCATCCTATCGATAATCGAGTACCCAAACGAATATTACGTCGGGTAGCGACTCCTATTCCTGCTTACTCTATTGGTTTAGTACCTTTTGTGGAAACCGTACACGATCGCCTTACAGTAGAAATAAGAAGAGTCTGTACTAGAGGCTGCCGTTTTTGTCAGCCAGGAATGCTAACCCGCACTGCAACGGATGTCGAACCCGAAAAAGTCGTAGATGCGATCGAAAAAGGCATGCGTGCCACAGGCTACAATGAGTTTTCTTTGTTATCCCTTAGTTGTTCGGATTATT
Source organism: uncultured Pleurocapsa sp. (assembly GCA_937884735.1). Lineage (GTDB taxonomy): Bacteria > Cyanobacteriota > Cyanobacteriia > Cyanobacteriales > Xenococcaceae > Waterburya. The sequence goes on along the minus strand of CAKZYI010000391.1, from coordinate 8,389 downwards.
TAGCCCTTCCTGCGGTGGGAATGGAAATTAAAAACCGCCTACAAGAAGAAAATATTTCTTTATCCCTTCCTAGCCAGAGGGTAGATCGTTTTGATGACAACATCGCCGATATTATTGGTGGCTTGCGTAAATCTGGCTTGACCTTTGCCCCTGAAGCTGGCACCCATAGAATGCGGGATGTAATCAATAAAGGACTTACCAACGAAGAATTACTGCGGGGCATTCAAACTGCGGTAGCCCGTGGCTGGAATAAGGTTAAACTTTACTTTATGATTGGTTTGCCAGGGGAAACCGATGTAGACGTAGTAGGTATTGTAGATACAGTGAGGTGGTTGCGTCGCGAATGCAGCCAAATTAGCAACAAACGTCTTAACTTCAATATTACTATCTCCAATTTTACTCCCAAACCCCATACTCCTTTCCAATGGCATTCCGTATCTACGAGTGAGTTTCTCCGCAAACAGGAATTACTCAAAGAAGAGTTTCGTCGGGTGCGAGGTATTAAAGTCAACTACACTGATGTTCGTATTTCGGCAATGGAAGATTATGTCGGCAGAGGAGATCGCCGTTTAGCCCCTGTAGTCAAACGTGCTTGGGAATTGGGCGCGGGAATGGACTCCTGGTGGGAAAATATGGAAAAAGCCTATGAAGCATGGTCACAGGCGATCGCAGAAGCCAACCTTACATGGAAATACCGCCTGGTAGAAAATGGCGAATGGAACATATTTAAGGAGGGAGGAAGAAGGAACAAGGAAGAAGGAGAAGAATTAAGAGATAGTTTAAATGCACCTTTGCCTTGGGATCATCTCAATACGGGTATTGATAAGCAGTGGCTAAAAGATGATTTACAAAAGGCTTTGGATGCTGCCACTGTACCTGACTGCGCTTTTGAAGGCTGTTCCCACTGTGGAGTATGCGGAACAGATTTTGGTCACAATATAGTAGTTGAACCACCCAAAATACCTAAATTTGAGGGACACTTCAAACCAAACCAGGATAAAGCCCAAAAGCTCAGAATGTGGTTTGGCAAAATTGATGAAATGGGACTTATTAGTCATCTAGATTTGGTACGTTTATTTGATCGCGCTATTCGTCGTGCAGCTTTACCCATCTCCTTTACAGGAGGATATCATCCAGGTCCAAAAATTTCTATTGCTAATGCTTTATCTTTGGGTATTACTAGCAACGGCGAAATAGTTGATTTTGAATTAACTCAAGAAATTGAACCTGAAGAATTTCGCACCAGACTAGCCGAACAATTACCCGATAATGTCCCAATTTATAAAATCGAAGAGGTAGATGTAAAATCTCTTAATGCCAGTCGAATTATGGATAAAGCGGAATATTTAATTACCGTACAAGCTGATAATCCTGAGTGGCAAAAATGGCTTGATGCTATTAATAATAGTCAAGAAATAATTTGGGAGAAATTTACTAAATCGGGTAATAAAAAACAGATAAATTTATGCGATCGCCTTTTTTCTCTTAGTTTAGAAACAGAAAATAAAGATAACAATACTGCGGTAATTCGCTTTACGGGTAGTTGTCGTAATGATGGTACTAATTTATCTCCTGATAATCTGATTTATATGCTAGAACAAGTCGCTAAAGTTGAGGTACAGTTACTTAGTGTTCATCGTCAGCAATTAATTTTAAATTAGGTACTTTATTAATTGCGATCGAGATCATATTACATAAATATTTCTGTAATTTATCAAGACTCTGAAATCGACAGTTACTATATCCTTCCTGCTTTTTTTGGTAGTCCAAATATTAAAACAATGCCATCAGAAAAATATTTAGCTGTAACTGAAATAATCGACTGGCAAAATCCGCAGATTTTAGAGTTAGCCCGTCAACTGCAAACACCAGAAGTCAAGACAACTGTTAAAGCTTGTTTTGAATGGGTAAGAGACAATATTCGTCACAGCTACGACTATCAAATGAATCCTGTTACTTGTGTTGCATCCGAGGTACTTAAATATAAAACAGGCTACTGTTTTGCAAAAAGTCATCTTCTGGCTGCTCTGTTGCGGGCGAATTCTATACCCGCTGGTTTTTGCTATCAAAGATTGAGTGTGTTTGATAATGGTGCGCCTTACTCTTTACACGGATTTAATGGAGTATATTTAGCTAAATATGGCTGGTACCGTTTGGATGCGCGGGGTAATAAGCTGGGAATCAACGCCCAGTTTACTCCTCCCCAGGAACAACTTGCTTTTGAAATTAATTTCCCTGAAGAAATAGACTGCAAGCAGATATTTTCCGAACCATTACCCAAAGTTGTTTCTCGATTGCAAACTCATAATACCTGGGATGAATTGTTACACAACTTACCCGATATGGAAAAAGAAGAATTGCTCACAATTTAGTTGACTTATAATCTTTAATCGCAAAAGCTATAGTCATTCTAGTTATAGTATTTGACATTCATTGTCTTTTCTTAACTTGACACAAATGACTAATGGCTAATAGCTATCCCAACAAATCAATCCTGTCAACCCAAACTGACGTTATTAACTATTAATTTTGTGTCTAGTCAAAACATAACGTTGGAATAACTTTTCTAACTCCACCCAGACAAATACCAACATACTAAATCCTAAACAAATCAATAAATCAGTTAGGCCCAAAATACTGATATCAAAGAAGTTACGTAAAGGTGCAACGTAAATTAGTAGCATTTGTAAAACTATGGTTAAAGCGATCGCACCTAACAGATAAGGATTAGAAAAGAAGTTCATTTCTATCGTTAGCCTGGTATCAGAGCGTACAGCCAAAGCATGTCCCATTTGTGCCAAACAAAGGGTTGTAAAAACCATTGTTTTCCAGTGATTGGAGTTGGAGTCAAAACCGTCATAATGATAAGCCCACACCATCAAAGCAATGGTTATAATCGCAAAAATAATGCCAATTCTCACCATATAAAATCCTAAACCACGGGCAAAAATACTTTCTTGGGGATTGTATGGCGATCGCGCCATGATACCAGGCTCGGCTGGCTCTAATGCTAATGCCAGTGCAGGCAAGCCATCAGTCACCAAGTTCATCCAAAGGATTTGCAGGGGAGAAAGAGGAACACTTCCCAAACCGAGCAAAGGTGCAGCAGCGATAGTCAATACCTCGCCGATATTGCTACCAAGAATATATTTTATGAAGCGACGAATATTATCGTAAACTACCCTACCTTCTTCGATCGCAGCAACTATCGTTGCAAAGTTGACATCTAGCAAAACCATATCACTGGCTTCTTTACTGACATCGGTTCCCATAATACCCATGGCAATGCCAATATTAGCTTGTTTTAGGGCTGGAGCATCATTAACTCCATCCCCTGTCATTGCCACAAATTTGCCCTGTTTTTGCAATGCTCGAACAATACGCAGCTTATGCTCTGGAGTAACACGTGCATAGAGACTAATCCTGTTTACTGCTTCTTCCAAATCTGCTGGGGACATTTTGGCTATTTCTTGTCCTATTATTATTTCATCTTCTGTTTGAGCAATATTGAGCTGGGTAGCGATCGCCATTGCCGTTAAAGGATGATCTCCCGTGATCATAATCGGTCTGATACCCGATTTTTTGCAGCTTTGAACCGCTTGTTTTACTTCAGTGCGAGGGGCATCTAGCATTCCTACCAAACCCAACCAGATAAGTTCCTGTTCGCTTTTATCTTCTGTATTGTTGGGAGGAATTTCTTTAAGAAGTTTATAAGCGAAACCCAACACTCTCAAGCCACTATATGCCAAACGAGCATTGGTTTCTAGGATTGAATCAATCTGCTGCTTGGTGATTGATATAGAAATATTTTTGCTTTGAATATAATGACATCTGGCTAAAATTAACTCTGTTGAGCCTTTTGTAAACATAATGTAGGGAAATCTTGTATCTTCTGGATTTGAGACAATTACCGACATACGCTTACGTTCGGAAGAAAAGGCGAATTCCGCTAAACGAGGTGAATTTTTTGCCATATCTTCTTTAAAAATCCCTCCTTTACCAGCAAAGGCTAGCAGTGCGCCTTCGGTGGGATCGCCTAAAATCGACCATTGGGCTTTTTTGGCAACTGAACCCCGCGAGTATTGGAGTATGGCATTATTGCACAACACGCTAGCCTGTAATAACTGGCGAATTTCTGTCTCTTGCATTATGCGATCGCTTAGAGATTTATCCACCCAACCCCGAAGCTTGAATTCTCCTGATGGTTCGTAACCTATTCCCGTGACTTCTAGGTCAAAAGATTTGGTGCATACTTGCTGAACGATCATTTTATTTTGCGTCAGCGTACCTGTTTTATCCGAACAGATAGTAGTCACCGAACCCAATGTTTCTACTGCTGGCAACTTGCGAATCAATGCTTGGCGACGAATCATCTTTTGTGTTCCAATGGCTAGAGTAACCGTCACCACCGCAGGTAATCCTTCTGGAACTACTGCTACTGCCATACTAAGAGAAGTTTCTAAGATTTCATCAAAGATTTGCCAGCCTGACTTGAGTAAAGCAACTGTTGTAATCAAAACAACCAAGCTTAATGAACCGCCAACTAAGACATTTCCTAGCTGATTCATTCGTTTTTGTAGGGGAGTAGGTATGATCTCTACCGTTTGCAGCATGGTAGCAATTCTGCCAATTTCTGTATCCATGCCAATTTTGGTGACAACGGCTTTTCCCCTACCTCGGACAACTTCTGTACCGCAAAAAATTAGATTATGGCGATCGCCTAAAGGTGTATTTTCAGCTAAAATAACTTTAGCATCTTTGTTTACTGTTCCCGCTTCTCCTGTAAGAGTAGACTCGCCAATTTGGAGGTTTTGAGTTTCTAACAGATGTCCATCCGCAGGAATTTTTATACCTGCTGTCAAAAAGATAATATCTCCTGGAACTAATTCTGCGGCATCAATTTGTTGAATTGTATTGTCACGAATAACCTTAATATTGTGATTGGAAAGTCGTTTTAATGCGGCTAAAGCTGCCTCTGCCCTGCTCTCTTGCAGGTATCCCAAAATACCATTCAAAATAACAATGGTGAAAATCGCAACTGAATCTTTGGGAAAGCGATTTTGACGAAAGTCCAAAAGTGCTGAGATAATGGCGATCGCCACTAGCATAATCAGCATGACATTGGTAAACTGAGCGACAAAAATGTTTAGTTTGCTTCGTACTCCAGTTTCCTGAAGCTCATTTTTACCAAAATGTTTCTGTTTTGCAACAACTTGATGATGAAATAGACCTCGCTCGGCATCACTGTCAAGCAATTCAATAGTTTCAGCAGAATTGATAGTGTGCCAGTTACTCATAATTGCCACAGAAATTGAGACATTCTTCTTTATCGACATGTCATACTATTTATCTTTATCAGGATCTCCCGTATAGGGCTGAATGCCTGTTTTTGGATAGTCATCATCAGTAGGTCTAAAAAGTATTGATACTCAATTCAATAAATATTGCAATGTATTTCTAATCCAGGTTATAAATTTCATTTTTTCGCCTATTTGATTGATAATTATGGTGTTAAAAAATCTTGATTGAATTGTAGTCTGGTCAAAGGATATCTTAGGAGCAAACCTTCTCCCCCTAGAGGATACTTTTCATTTATAGGTATTCCTTCAATTGACAAATAAACTAATGCTTCATGGTCTATACTTGTTGCTGTGTAAAGAACTTGAGCAACACGATAAATCATCGAACTGCTTCCTCCACCTTGACTAAATTCCTGAGATAAATTTATATATATACCTGCTGTGCTCGTATGAAAATTGAGTAAACGAGTTTGTTTTGGAATAGTGCTGATGGGATCGAAGAAAGATGAATCAGACAATAGTTTATTTAAAGCTTCTTCTATGGCATCTTCGACTGAAGTTAGTATTGTATTGATAGTTTATGGTGTCAGCCTAATACGATTTTCAACTATTTCTAATTGATATATTTGAGGATTTAATGTTGCTGAGGGGATCTCCTTCCTAGAAGTAGATTTATTTATAGTTGGCGACATTACCCTCGTAGATGCAAGCAAAACAATGACTTGTGCTAGCATTATTAACAATAGAAAAATTCCGATCAATATCGGCATTGAAGCTGATGATTTATGACGTGTTGGCATAGTATTTGCACCTCAACCAACTAATTGCAAAATATCTCAAGTTTTTGCTACACAGGCAATATTTAGTTTTGGCATTCTTATCGTTAAGATTCCATCAATCAATTCTGCTCTAACACCTTTGACTGTAATTTCTTGGGGTAGAGGAACATTACAATCCAGGTGTCCATAATGAAATTGAGATGGAATTAATTCTTCTTCGGCTGATATTTTGTGGTGTAGGTGAATACCTGAAATAGAAACTGAATCAGGATTTGCACTAATATTTAAATTTTTGATTTCAACGCCAGGAATTTCTGCCTTAAGAATCAAATATTTTTCAGTTTCGTTAAATTCAATAGCTGGACACCAAGTTTTTTCTTCTTCTTTCATGACGTTTTCTTTTTAATAATTTAGTGATTTACGCGAAATCATCTTGGTATTTTCAATTGTTACAATAGCTACAAATTTTGAAGATTTTGTGAGGATTAATAAAACGATCCCTAAATTTTTGAGGCATAAAAAAGCATCTTCTTCTCTAACAAATAAAAAACCCTATTTATTGCTCACAGAATCCTCAAGTTGTTGCATCATAATTGAGGATCGAACATCCAAAATTAGATAGTAATGACCAATAAAAACAATGCTATTACATTGAAAGATTGGGCATATTTAGCGATCGCCAAAAACTCTCATCAAATATTTGAGCGAGAGGGAGAAGTACTTGAAGATCGAGACCCCGAAAATTTGCATCAAATGCGAGTGTCAGTTAAAAAACTCAAAAGTGCGATCGCAGGTTTTGCTATTGCTTTAGATTTGCCTGAAATTGTTACCGAAAAAAATATTACCCGACTCGATCATTCGTTAGGTAAATTAAGGGATTTGGATGTTTTGCTTCATGTTTTAAACCAAGATTATCAACCTCTGCTAGCACAGAGCGAGCAAAAGATATTGAATAAGGTTTTAAAGTCTCTTAATAAACAACGCTCAAAAGAACTTAATTTAGTCCGAAAAACCCTCAACAGCCAATTCTATTTTGATATTCAAAGGGGATTACAAAACTGGTTAGAGCAACCTAAGTATAAACCTATAGGAAACTGTTTGATAGATTTTGTGCTGCCCGATTTACTACTAAATCAAGTAAGTCAATTGCTGCTGCATCCTGGTTGGTTAGTGGGAGTAGAATTCGCAGAAGGCGCAATTATTCCGCCTCAAATGCTCAATCAAGAGTCAGTTGCACTAATACTGACAAATCAAGATTCTTCTCTACATAGCCTATGCAAACTAGTCAAAAAAACTCGATACAATCTTGAGCTATTTTCTCAACTATATGGCAAAACTTATCATGACTATGTAGATTTGATTAAACGAATCCAACAGGTTTTAGGGCAAATTCAAGATTTTTATGTTTTAAAAAAATTTTTAGAGCAAAGTTTAAAATCAGCGATCGCAATTAAAATGCCTGATTTAGCTACTCATCTTCTTTTAGCTAGGTATAGAAAAAGGTTGGAATGGGAAACGAAAAAAAAACAGTAGCTCAATCTAAAAAAGAGCTTTAAATTCAGACAAATAATACAGCAACCCTTCGCTAAGTAAATTCTATTTGATTGTTATTTAGCGTTTTATTATTGATTTTTGAAAATATATATTTTACTCATTTCAAGCTTGGCTTAACCACGCTAAACTACCAAGAATTGCCGCTACCAAGCAAAAAGCAAACCACACAAATTGATTGTCAGTTGCATCAATAGGAAGTAAATCTAAATCCTCTTCTGACAACTCAGTCAAACTTTTAGACGGGCGTTTTTTAGCCACAACATATCGAGATGCTCCCTTATCTGTAACGCTTAAATCGGGAATTTCACTCATCCACTCATGGGGACGTTCTAGCTTTGGAGCTTTGATAATATATAAAATACGTTGAGCTTGTTCGCGGGTTTGCAGATCGGGATGAACGATCAATTCTTGGCATAAAGCGATCGCTTCCTCTATTTTATCGGAAGCTTGATAAGCACTCACCAGCCAAACTCCCGCTTCTCCTCCTTTTCTGGAGTTGAGTGGCATATATTCTCTAGCCACTTTTAGATTTTCAATACTGAGACGATAATTGCCTCTTTCTAGCGCTGCTTTTCCTGCTTGAAATTTTTCTTGAAACTTTTCTCGATTGTCTATCGTCACTTTAGATATATTGTGGTAATTACTGAGATTTTATACAAATAATATAAATAATTTTACCGTCCTAGATAATCATCTATTGAATTATGAATGAGAAAAATCGATCCAGCCTTAAGTGGAAAGAAGCTTTAGGTGCTT
>CAKZYI010000390.1 GCA_937884735.1 uncultured Pleurocapsa sp. | reverse complement strand
GCCTCCCCAGAGCACACAAAACTTTGTACCAGCAAATTATTAACCTTTTAACCTTAATTATAAAATTTTCTTAAAGTTAATAAGCGCTCGCAGTTTTTCTTTTAGAATACTGCGAGCGCAGATCCAACCATTGGCAGATATTTCTCGGCTTTCAACGTATATCCTGAGAATGATTTTAATCTTATTCAAAAGCGTAACAATAGCTTTCAATCAACAAAATACTCAACGATACTAAATATTCGCCACCTGATTGTTGACTACAAAATTCAATCAACCAATATATAGCTTGATAATCTTAGAGATTAGGAGTTTTTTATATGTCTGAGTTTAACGGTGTCATGATGCAGTATTTCCACTGGTACAACGCACCTGATGGTACTTTGTGGAATCAATTAGCTGAAAATGCTGCTGATTTAGCTAAAGTGGGTATCACTTCTGTTTGGCTACCTCCTGCATACAAAGGCATTGGTGGCGGTTACGATGTGGGTTATGGCGTTTACGACATCTTTGACTTAGGAGAATTCGACCAAAAAGGATCTCTTAGAACTAAATACGGGACAAAAGAAGAATATATCAAGGCAATCAAAATAGCCAAAGAAGCAGGAATACGTACCTATGCAGATATAGTATTCAATCACATGCTCGGGGCTGACAAAGAAGAAGAAGCAGAAGCTACACCAATGAATCCCGATAATCGTCATGAAGCTATTGGTGAATTACAAGCAGTCAAAACCTTTACTCATTTTACTTTTCCAGGGCGTGACGGCAAATACTCTGGTTTAGAATGGCATTGGTGGCATTTTGATGCAGTTGACTACAATGCTTATGACGGCGATGCTAACGCAATTTATCTGTTTAAAGACAAGCAGTTTGACGAACAGGTAGATTTAGAAAAAGGCTCATTCGCCTACCTTATGGGTTGCGATCTTGATATGGAACATGAAGAAGTAAGAGGGGAATTAAAGTACTGGGGTGAATGGTACATAGACACCACTGATGTTGACGGTTTTCGTTTTGATGCAGTTAAACATGTTAATGCAGGATTTTTCCCCGAATGGCTAAATCACGTTAGAAGGTATGCAGGGAAATCTTTGTTTGCCGTAGGAGAGTATTGGTCTGATAATATTGAAGCCTTGCATCATTTTATTGGTGCTACTGGCGGCGATGTAGCTTTGTTTGATGCGCCTTTGCACTACAACTTTACCGAAGCTAGCAAAACAGGCAATAATTTTGATATGCGCCAGATATTTGATGGCACGTTAGTCAACGATCAGCCTGCTTTAGCCGTGACTTTGGTTGAAAATCATGATTCCCAACCGTTGCAGTCACTCGAATCAGTTGTAGAAGCCTGGTTTAAACCTTTAGCATATGCTTTGATCTTATTGAGAAGAGATGGTTATCCCTGTGTTTTTTATGCAGATTATTATGGCGCACACTATCAAGATATTGGTAAAGATGGGCAGAAATATGAGATTTTCATGGATTCTCATAAATGGCTGATTGATAAATTTCTTCAAACACGTCAAGACTATGGCTATGGAGAACAGTATGATTATTTTGACCATGATAGCTGCATTGGCTGGACAAGATTGGGCAATGAGTCTCATCCAGGGGGAATAGCGGTAGTTTTAAGTAATGGTGATGCGGGTACAAAGTGGATGGAGGTTGGTCAACCAAATCAAACTTATTTCGATGTCACAGAACATATTAAAGAACCCATAACTACCAATGATGAAGGGTGGGCAGATTTTCACTGTCAGGCAGGTTCGGTATCTGTCTGGATTCCAAAGTAAAAAAAAGGAGTAAAAAGATATTTTTATGAGGGCGAACATCTATTCGCCCCTTAACTAAAGACAATTTGTTGCAAACATTAATTGAACCGATCTTTCTTATTGCCTTTTAGATTGATTTTTCTAGTGATATTTGTAGGTCATGGGTCAAACTTGCGACTCCTTCTCGACGTTTGTTTTGATATTGCTCCCAATAGTCGGCAATCTGTAATGATGGCATTGCCGTAAGCTGTACCCATTTTTTACCAAGATAGGGAGGCTTGATATTAGATTCGCCTTTGAGTTTGGCGACCATCTTCCACAATAGCAAAACTGTATCAGCTAACCTTTCTACAGTATAGTTTTCGGCTACATAGTGTCCTGTGACGCTGACAAAAGTTTCTACTAGGCGCATATGCCAAAGACGCAATTCTGCTTCTGATGCTACTAAATCAGCTAATCCTCTAACGGCTGGGGCAAGTTCTTCTAATTCGTCTAAATCATCGCGATAGATCCGATTCCAGGCTGCTTGTTCGACACGACGACAGCGATCGCTTATATTACCATTAGGCTTGATTCCAAAAGATTGTTCGGCAACTTTTAAAGCCGCATCTAATAAAGCGGGAAGACGAGTGGATAATTCTTGACCTTCTGGGGTGATTTTTTGTTGATAAAACTTACTATAGAATTCTTCCATCAAAGATAAAAGATATTCTGACAACGCATACATCCTTTGATATAGATCCGCTTCTTGAGCTTGGGTAGGGGCGATACCGTTGACTAGTCCCATTGTGTCATTAGGAATTTGTTTAAAACCGCTATCAACTTCTAAATTGGATAACAGTTGTTCTAAATATTGCCACGGTGCGTTGTAATAAAAGTATCTTACCCCTAATGGAGCGATCGCCACTGATTCTTCTCTACCTGCTTTAATTAAATCTTCCTGACACCAAAAGCCAAACTGAGCAATTCCTGGTTCGATGGGGCTGACAACTTCATTGTGACCGTTAGTTGCGCCTTCTGGTGCAGCAGCCATCGGAAAATCACCATCAACAAAAATATTTCTAATTGAGCGCAAACCCGTTTTATCTAAAGCACCTCGGCGAATTGGCGTACCGCCGAGTTTAGATATACCCCAGCCTACCTTATCTCCAGCCCACAAAGGAATGCCGCGATCGTAAATAAAGTGCGTGTGAATAGGAGATTT
>CAKZYI010000389.1 GCA_937884735.1 uncultured Pleurocapsa sp. | reverse complement strand
CCAGGGGAACTATCTGACTAGCAGCCTCTAGAATATCATCGGTGGTAAAATCACGACTTTGACTAAAGCCAATGTGCATTGCCTCAATAATAGTCTGTTCGATTTCTGCTCCAGAAAAGTCTGGTGTTTCATATGCTAACCGCTTAACATCATAATTGCCTAGATTGTGAGGGCGCAATTTTGCTAAATGTACCCTAAAAATTGCTTCTCGTTCTGATTTTGAGGGTAAGCCTACAAAAAATATTTCGTCAAATCTACCTTTGCGTAACATTTCTGGCGGTAGGGCGCGAATATTATTAGCAGTAGCTACTACAAACACGGGAGTTTTCTTTTCTGCCAGCCAAGTAATAAATGTTCCAAAGACACGACTGGTTGTTCCTGAATCCCCTTTACCGTCTAGACCAGCAAACCCCTTATCAATTTCATCAATCCACAAAATACAGGGAGAAAGAGCTTCGGCTAGTTCGATAGTTTGGCGGGTACGAGACTCCGACTCGCCTACTAAGCCCGCAAATAAACGCCCCACATCAAGACGCAACAAAGGTAAATGCCAGTGATGGGCGATCGCTTTAGCGGTAAGAGATTTTCCTGTTCCCTGTATACCCACCAATAATAGCCCTCTGGGGTTAGGTAAACCATAGGCTCTTGCCTGCTCGCTAAATGCTCCCCCTCGCCTTAATAACCAGCTCTTGAGGTTGTCTAAACCACCAATATCAGATATTTGTTCTGTGGCAGGATAATAGTCTAATATCTGTGTCTGACGAATTGACTGGCGTTTTTCTTCAAGAATTAGTTCCACATCTTCTGGCTCAAGCTTGCTATTAGTGGCGATCGCTTTAGTCAGAACTCTTCTAATTCTTTCTAGAGATAATCCTTTTGCTGCACGAACAAGCTCATCTAGTAGACGATCTGATAAATCTTGCCTTGTTGCTGAGATCAAACGCTCAACTTCAGTTTTTATTTCCAATGTAGAAGGTAGAGGAAAATCAACTACTGTGATAACTTCTGTTAATTCTTCAGGAATTTGAACTTGAGGCGCAATAATAATAATATTTTTGGGTTGAGATTTAAGCGTTTTTGCTAAATTGCGTAGTTCACGCGAAACAGCAATATCTTCTAAGAAGCGTTGAAAATCTCGTAAGATAAATACTCCACCTGCATTACTTGGCATTTTAGTAACAAACTCTAAGGCTTGTAAGGGGTTACGCTTGCCAAAACCTGCATTGTTGGGATTTACTTGCTAGCCATTAACAAAATACCACACATAAAAGTTACGCATACCAACTTTTGCCGTAGCATCAGCGATCGCTTTTTCAGCTCTTTCTTCTTCGTTTGTGGGAATATAAATTAAGGGATAGCAGGCGCGTAATAGCAGAGTAAACTCTTCTTGGAAGTTCATTATGAAAATTCTATTATTGCTGGTTTTAAAAAATTTATTCTATTCTTAATATACTAACCACTGACTACCAACCACTAATAATTCAAACTATTGCACCAGTTACTTACACAAACCAAACTTATTGAATGCCAAAAATAGATTATTTACGCATCAGCTTGATTGATAAGTGTAACTTTCGCTGTCAATACTGTATGCCAGAAGTAGCAGATCTAATCTATGGTCTTAATCAAGAATTATTAACCAATCAAGAAATAATTTCTTTGATACGAGACGTATTTATTCCCTTGGGGTTTACTAAGTTTCGCCTTACTGGCGGAGAACCCTTATTACGCCCTGGAGTGGTAAATTTGGTCAGAGAAATTTATCAGTTACCTGAGACAGAAGATATTGCCCTAACTACTAATGCTTTTTTACTAGAAAAGTTGGCACAGCCTTTAATGGATGCTGGCTTGAAGCGAATTAATATTAGCTTAGATTCATTGATTCCAGAGACTTTCGATAAAATTATTGGCAATAGAGGTAAGAGTCGCTGGCAACAAACCTGGCAGGGTATACTAGCTGCCCATGAAGTGGGTTTCGATCCTTTAAAATTAAATGTAGTAGTAATTCCTGGGCTGAATGATCGAGAAGTTTTGAATTTAGCAGCCTTGAGTATAGATCGCAATTGGCACATTCGTTTTATAGAGTTTATGCCCATTGGTAATCCCGAATTATTTGGTGACAAAGCCTGGATTGATTCAGAAGATATAAGAAGCCAAATTCGCCAAAAATGGGGGCTAGCTGAGTCTAATGTTACAGGAAATGGTCCAGCAGATGTATTTAAGATTCCCAACGCAAAGGGAACTCTGGGCTTTATTTCTCAAATGTCAGAATGTTTTTGCGATCGCTGTAACCGTGTTCGGTTGTCTGCGGATGGATGGTTGCGTCCTTGCCTGTTGAATGAAACTGGTCAAATAGACCTTAAAACTGCTCTACGTAGCGGTGTAGATATAGCACAATTACAAAATCAGATTTCGCAACTATTACTTTTGAAGCCTGAAATTAATTTCAAAGAGCGGGACTCTGGTACTGATGGAACTTACACTCGTACCATGTCCCAAATTGGAGGATAACTTTGAAAGGATGAATTATGAGGGATAAAGGATGAGGAATAAAGAAAGAAGAAATTCATCATCTACTTTTAGTCAGTAAAACTCAAATGTATCTTAGCTTGCAGCCTAAAGCTATGAATTGAAAGCTTACTAATGAAACTAATATAATTCCCAATGAACCATTATGCCATTCTAGAGTAGTACTCAACGACTAGCAGTTCATTAACTTGTAGAGCTACCCATTCGCGCTTAATGATGCTGTTGACTTTACCAGTGAAGGTATTTTTGTCATATTCTAAATGAGAAGGTAATTTAGCCTAACCTGGATATTCCATATTGGTTTCG
>CAKZYI010000388.1 GCA_937884735.1 uncultured Pleurocapsa sp. | reverse complement strand
TCATGTCTGTAATGGGACGACTTCCCAACCAACCAAACTGACGATCTCCTATAAAATTAGTCCAGTCTAGACTTCCTGCAATAATTCCCGTCGTATTTTGGGTATACACTTGACCATAGCCGATTTTAAAACATAATTCTTGGGTAATTGGTTCGCGAACAACTCTAGCCAAACCAAAAGCAAAATGACCAAAAAACAAGCCTAATGGAGCGAATTCTTGCTTCTTGCCGCCAATCCCGCCATAGGTGTGCAGCAGTAAAAGGCGATCGCCTGCTTGGTAAGAATTAATCAATTCCAGATCTGGTAAATTGCGCGGATTTAAAAGAATAGAGTCAATTTTGCCTTTTTTTGGTTTAATTCTCTGCCAATATTTATTATTAATAAATTTCTTAGTTTTGTGTGCCCCAGAAATAATCTTGGCTGTCTGTAATTGAAATAACTAGCGTTGGGCTATCGCCTGTACTGTAAAGATTCCTTGGTGATTTTTTGCGCCATAAATATACCAGCCTGTTTTATTCAAAGGAGATTGGCTAATCTTATGTGCTGTAGCGGGTAATACTCCATTGCGATCTGGTACTACCTGGGGAAAATACACTATGTCCTCTTTGCCATCAAACTGTCCTGATGCAGAGTTATAGTGACGCACAACGGCGCAATCATTGGGAAACAATTCAGTAATAGTTACAAGGGCGTAATACCTCCCCGTAATTAAAATCGGTTCGCGAGAAATATAAAGGCTAATGTCTGTTTCTCGAGCTACTTTTACAGAATTCAACGCAACCATAACATCATCGTTTGGTCTTGCCCCAGCCAAAGATTCTAAAGCCTGTACCTGTCGCCAGTGGTTTAACCTTGTTGGATGAATTATTCCATGGTTAATACTTTTGAAAGCCTGATCGGAAAAATCTATTCTAATTTTAACTAGATTGACATAAGCTTGAATATCAAGGCGATCGCTCCAGCGCAAAAACACCTTGTTACCAATTAAATCTTGATAGGATTTTGGCGCGTTGTGTACTTCAAAATAAACACCCCCTACAAGGGAGCGATCTGTAACATCAGGAAGTATTAATCGTCCCAACCATTCAGCTACAGGAAGATATTCTTTGGAATAAGATGCTTGAATGGGATAGTAGCTAGGTTGATTAAATTTAGCCTTCGTATAGTTGTCATAATCACTGGCAATGTGATCGATTTTGGCTTGATATTCTACAGCAGCAGCGGGATAAGGTTCGTAACCATCGACGCGGGTTAGTATGCGTAAAATAATTCTTAGGGTTTGTTCTAAATGATTGCAACCATCACTCAAAATAGCAGTTTCATCCAAAGGGCCATTTTGAGAATCATGTCCTACTTTTCCCAAAGAAATATAGCTAATTTCCCCACGGCTTTTAGCCAGATTCCAATTTGACCAAGTAAGTATTGACCATCGACGCGGAAATAACAAAGGGGTAAAACGAGCGACTCGATCTTTCTCTCCTACCAAATGATAGAGGTGTTCCACCTGGAC
>CAKZYI010000387.1 GCA_937884735.1 uncultured Pleurocapsa sp. | reverse complement strand
AAAGAACCAGCATAGATAGTAGTATTTCCTGCATTCCCTCCTGCTAATGTACCGCTAAGATAGCTGCTGCTAATTTCAGCAGCCACCAATGAAACAGTATCATCAACTTGAATTACAATATTTCCCGCCGTGCCTCCCGTATTGGTTTCCGCACTAATAGCAGCATCTAACACCGAAAGCGAACCAGAGTTGATATTGATATCTCCAGCTTCTCCCGCAGAACCCTGATTGATATCGCTAATAAGCCCAAAGCCGCGGTTAATGATAGTAGATTCTGCGATCGCAAATGTAATATCTCCACCATCCCCGTTTGAAGATTGGGAACTAGATCTAAAAGTTGTATCCGCAGCTAATAAAGAATTACCTTGAATAAATATACTCCCTGCATTTCCTCCACTTCCTTGTTCCATCCGAGAGATTATTTCAGAATCAAATAATTTCACCGCATTATCGGCTGTAAATTGAATATCTCCTGCGTTTCCTGTATTAGCAGTAGTAATTAACTCAGTATTATCGAGAGAAATATTGGTGGCAATTATTTCAATATCTCCCCCTTCCGTAACTAGAGAACTATCATCTAGATTGACATTCCCTTTAGCTATACTTTCAGGAAAACTCAGATTTAAAATATCCCTATCAAATTCGATTGCAACCCTTCCAGACTCTTTCAATCCCCCTAATTTAATACTGCCACCAACCGCATTTAAAGAACCACCAGCGATCGCCACATTGCCACCCAAAAGAATTAAACTTTTGCCATCGTGTACGCTCAAATTGTCAGAATTATATTTTAATCCCTCATTAAGTTGACTATAAAAAAATGCCGAGGGATCGATAGTTAATAACTGGGGAATTTGAGGATTTAGGGCATCAAAAGAACCGCGATCGCCGAAAGCAATACGATCGGCGGTAGTTGCAGCAAACGAACCTTCTAGATCTAAGCTGGCATCTTCGCCAAAGATAATTCCATTGGGATTAATTAAAAACAAATTAGCAGCACCATCTATATGCGAAGCGGTATCCTTTAGAACCCCTAACGTTCCCAAAATATTGGAAGCATTACTGCCCGTAACGCGAGAAAAGATATTGGTTATGGCTTCTGGATTGGTAAAATATACTCCTCTTCCCTGATTTACATTAAACTCTTGGAAACTGTGAAAAAGATTTTGCCCCCGTATTGCACCGCCATTAATGAGATCGCTAGTTTCATCTCTAGAATTAACTACAGAACTTTCATCACCTAATGTATCGTCGGGAATAACTTGAGCGATTGCACTATCATACAGAAACAAAAATACAATTACCAAAATTACGCTACTTTTCCACTGCCAGTTAACCATAGTTTCAAATCTAGATTTCAATAGCAATATTAAAAAACAATTCCTCCGTTACCCCACCAAAACCATCGGCAACGTTAAAACTAAAGCGATCGCTCGCACTAATATTATTCAAATCAGCCAAGACTACTTCAGAATCGGCAAAAACCGAACTAGATTCATTCCAGACTACATTTGTCCCAAAAATGCCCACCGCAGTAGCATTGGATGTATTAGTTAATTGAGTTATAGTTCCCGTAGCAAAATTATAAACAAATACTTGCGAACGAGAACCCCCAGCAAATCTATTCCCGACAAGATGAGTTTCAGAAAGATCTACCGCCAAATCGTCGGTATCATTATCGGTTATTTGGGTAGTTACACCCGTAAGCAGATCGCGAACAAAAACTTCGGTATCGTTACCATCAAACCCATGCCAAACAATGCGATTTCCTGCAATAGCGATCGCCTCATCTTCTGTATCGTTATCGGTTGATATAGTCGTCGTCGCTGTCGCCAGATCGTAAACAAATATTTCATTGTCATTACCGTCAAAACTATTACCAATTACTAAATCTCCTGAAATATCTACCGTCAGATCGTCGATAGTATTATCTGTCAGTTGCACAGTCGTCTGAGTAGAATCATCGTAAAGAAAAACCTCGGCATCGCTGCCATTAAACCCATTCCAAATCACGAGATCGCCTTCTATTGCCACTACAACATCTAGTTGATATCCCGCTGCTGCTCCCGAATCGATTTGTAATCGAACAGGCTCTGCTGTCGTGCCATTGTAAAAAATGGCTTCGTCGTTAGTTTCGCTAAACCTATTCCAAATAACGTTATTACCATCAATAGCTACTGCACTTTCCTCAGTATTGTTATCAGTCAATTGAACTGTTGTTTCGGCAATACCGTCATAAAAGAAAACTTCTGAATCGTTACCATCAAAACCATTCCAAACTACATTGCTTCCCGATATCCCCACCGCCACATCGTTAACATCGTTATTGGTAAGCAGAACTGTATCCCCTGTAGTTTCATCGTATAAAAATACCTCCGCACCATCATTCAAACCAACATTACCCAAGACATTATCTCCCGATATCCCCACCGCTACATCGGAAATAAGATTATCGGTTATTTGAGTACTCTCAATCGAGTTAGTATAGCCAAGCAATCCATTATCGATATCTGCCTGAGTAAAATAATCTTCAGCAGCTAATTCATTACCATTTAAGTCCAACCTACCGTTTTCGGGAATAGTTTCCAGTTGATAAATTATTTCTGCT
>CAKZYI010000386.1 GCA_937884735.1 uncultured Pleurocapsa sp. | reverse complement strand
CCTTTAAGGGAGAAATCCAAATCTCCTAGTTGATGAGTTGTAAAGTGATAAACATCTTTAGTATCATACAAACCCACCCAACCAATAATATGTTTTTCTTCAGAAACTACACCCACATTCTGAGCATTACCAAAATAATTGTTAGCATCACTTATGTTATGTCTAAGATCTAAACTATAATTTGTGCCAGGGCTGTTGCTATAGACCTTAATATAGTAATCTCCTGGTTTAAGATTTTGGCGGGTATTAAATTCATCTTGTGTTCCAGAATTG
Source organism: uncultured Pleurocapsa sp. (assembly GCA_937884735.1). GTDB lineage: Bacteria > Cyanobacteriota > Cyanobacteriia > Cyanobacteriales > Xenococcaceae > Waterburya. The sequence continues at coordinate 7,797 of CAKZYI010000386.1, read as the reverse complement.
TAAGAACCAGAAATAATATTGCCATCACTATCTAGCAGTTGAATATTGGCATTATTTGATAGCCCCTTGAGTCTAAAGCGTAAGTCTCCTACTTGATGAGTGGTAAAGCTATAAATGTCTCGAACATCAGATGAGCCTACCCATTCAGCAAGATGAAAGCCTCCGCTGAGAAATCCTATATCCCGTGCTTGAGCAAGTGTGTTTCCTGGTTCGTTGTAATTTGTAGTCATTTTTTATCTCTCTAAATATTGTGTTGGTTGGTTGGTGTTAGAGAGATAGAGCTGTAAATTAGTGAACATGCAAAAACTGCATAAAAAAATTAAGATAAATAATTTCTTTTTTCAATTTCCCTATGATAAATATCAGGGTCCAAATCTGGTTCGTATATTCCTTCAAAAAATTTTTTGAGTATTATTAGTGCAGTTTCTTCAGAAACAAGATAGTAAGCTGGATATATATTGGGTTCAATAGTATTACTGGAATAAAACCAGACTTGGTCTTGTTTCGTTTTTTCCTTTATCGTTTTAAGGACATTTTCTTTTCCATAGTGCTTCTCAAAAAACTGAGATAAATAGCTATAAAAATATACGGAAATATTCCATCCATAAGAGCTAACTCCAAACTGTAGATAACGTTCATATTTATTTCTGATGCTAAACTCTTTAAAAGAGCATTTATCGCTTAATATATCTACGCCTAGTTTTGCATATCCCTGAATCTGTGATAAATAAATAAAATTAATTCTTCTAATAAAAGAATCAAAATCAACGTATTCTTCATAGTAATAACAGTTTTTTAGATCGGAGCTTGTTCGTTTTGTTCTCGATTTTTTCAAGCTGCTGTTTTCAGGTATAGAAAAATTACAAGGATATATTAATTCACAATATGCTTTATTTTCCATATTATTTTTCTGCTGTTGTAGCTTGATATTTGGTAAAGTTGAATTGTTATTAGTTTAAAATACTTCTATCTGCTTCTCTGTCAAATATCTTTCCTCCAACAAAAATATCTCTAACAATTTCTCCCAAAGCATTTTCGTATAAGACTGCAAGTGTCGCTCCATCTGGCAATATTCTTGGTAAACCGTGAATACAACCCTCGCATGGTCCATTGACATTATTTATGATAATAGAACCAACTGCTGAATTCAATAGTCTCATGGAACTAGCTGCATGACCTTCTACATGAAGGAGAGCTTGACCAACGCCTACCGTCACTTCTGATGGAAGTATAGGTCTAAAAGTGATACCGCCATCAGTAGTTATTTGTTCTCCCTCAAAAGGACTAAAAGTTATATTAGTACCTACTAAAATCTGCTGTCTTACTTGTTCAGAAACATCAGCTCTACCACTAACAAATCTAGTTCCTAGGTTAGTTCCATTCAACATATCTAATCCAGCAGGAATATATTGACCGTGTGTTTGTTGTTCAATTTTAATTCCATCTATGTCAAATCTTAGTGGAAGTGTTTCTCTTATTGGTGTTTCTAGTCCTTCAAAAATTTCATTTGTCTGATATTCTCCCTCTATAATTGAATCCCAATTGTTGTTAGATACGTTAGTTATTTCTAAGGGACTATAGGCTCCATAACCTCCACTTAAATCAGCAGCAAGGACATAACTTCCTTGAGGAGTTTCTTGTCCACCAACAAACAGTCCATCATTCAACAAACTCTCTAAAATTTCATCCCTTAGAGGAAAGCTATCAACATTGTTAGCAAGTTCATCAATAGGATCTAAGGGAGTATAAAATCTGCCATCTAGATCGAGAATATTTTGTAATGTATTGCCTCTTGGAAAAGTTTCAATTTCGGGAGTAGACTCAATTGCATCATCTGGAAAAGGAGGTGTACCAGTAAACAAATCATTGAGTCGTATAGTAAATGACTCATACAAAGATGTTTGTGTAAAAGATTGATATAAACTAAAAACTCCCTCTGGAAGATCCAATTGATCTGCTATTTCATATGCAATTCCAGTGTAGACTGCATACTCTATTCCTTTTAGAACCAAAGGACCAGCTAAAGTAGGACTTGCAACTAATATTCCGCCCTGTTCGCGAGGAGTTAGTTCAAAATTTAATTTGCCAAATTCTTGTTGAGCAACGGGGACTCCTACTGAATCTCCATCAATAAAAGTTGAATATGCAACTAGATAGTCTCCTTCAATGATAGGATGAGTAATTCTATTTTCAGTAGCAAATTTACCTTCTCCTCCAAACTCCAAATAATGCTGAAGTGGATTAGCATTAGAATTACCAGCTAGTACCTCATCTCTAACATCTGTGTGAGTGGCAAAATAAAATTCGGTATCGAACAAAGGATTTGGATCTAGCTCGTCCCTCCAACCATTTTCTACGTAGTCGGTATAAGGATTCACGCCTACAGGAATTGATGCTTGAGCCCTGTAATGTGCAAGATCAAATAGCTCATCTCCCTCAAAAGCATAGTCGATCGCCCTAAAGTCACTAGTAGAAAGCTGTACTATATTGTTTAAATTTAGTCCTAAATCAATGTCTAATTCAGATTTGTAGTCGTACAGGTTGGCATTAGAAACAAAAGTAGTAGACAGTTCACCAAAAAGAGTTAAATTGTCTAACCTAGTCTGGGAAAGATCGACTTGGGGTAAATAATCGAAACCTTCAAAAACGCCAAGAATTATATTGGCTAAAACTTCAGGACTTAGGGGATTCAAAGAAAGTCCTGCATTTCTTAGAGTTTGAAAATCTTCGACAGGAATATTGTTAAAGTCAATAGTTGCTAGAACATCTGGGCTAACCTCTGCAAAATTCAATCCATTTTCAGCAAGACCAGCAAGACTATTTGCGAGTACATCGGCAAAGCTGTCAAAATCACTGGCATCAACTTCGTTGTCATCATCATCATTGTCAGAACCACCGCCAGACAATTCATCGTCTAAAAAGTCTTCAAAATCATCAAAATCATCATCAGGGTCATCAAAATCACCCCCGCCACCACCACCAGTAGAGATAGTGTCTGAAAATTGCAGATTATGCCGATAAGTACTATGAATATTACTATCAAAAATAGAAATTGTTTCTACTTCACCAACTTTTGCTTCTAATTCCCAGTCACCATCTTTTCCTGTATTGTCTATCGAGGCTAAAATATCAGCATCGGTAACTTGACTCAGCTCTTCTATAAAATGTGAGCCATATTCACCTAATGCTACGTTGCAACCATAAAGAAGAATATCCCCCTCTTCTTCAATAGCATTTCCCCAATCATTTAGCTCATCTTGGTATTCAGTTAAATTATCCTGGTTTAATATGGTGTTGCCAAGAAATAACTCCCCACTGTTGCCATGAGAAACAATATGAACTGCATCTAAACTGTCATATTGACTTAGAGTTTCGGCAATTTGAAATATGCCATCATTTTTATTGTCTACAATTATTATTTCAACTTCTTCAGTCAAGTTATCGATTAAAAGCTGATAATCTTTTACTGTCGAATCAATAAAAAGCAATTGATTATTTATGCTTGATAATCCTGCGTTTGTTTCATAGTTTTCATTGATGTTTAACGATAGTAATTCCGAATTTTCCTGCAATAAGTTTGATGGCTCTATGTCGTTCATGGTGAAAAACGCAAAAATGAAGGGTAAATTGTAACTTTGTTTATAAACAAAGAAAAAAGATTTTCTACATCTCCAATGTAGAAAATCTTTCAAAAAATGTCTTTTATATTACAAAGTATTTTTGCATCTTCACAACATACTTATAAGCAGTTGTTTGTTACAGAATCACTATGTTAAATAGGATAAGATCACAGCTTATTTTATTATTCTTCTTACTACAGTAATAACTATTATTAAAATAGTAAATAAGTCTATTGAATATCGCTTATGTATTGCTTTTAATGAATATTAAATAGATTAATTTACGACCGCGATCGCTTAAATACTAAAATTTCAAAGAAGTCAATTATAAAAATTAGAAAAATATTCAATCTTTCTGTTTACGATCATTGACATCTACATTTAAAACTTTTCATTTGAAAAGAATAGTCTACCGCTATAGCTCAAGCGATCGCTTTTATAAATAAATAATAAAACCGAGATAAAATACGATCGCTTCCACCTCATATCTCACAACAGAAACAAATCTATTCATTCATACTTTGAAAGAAATCAATTGTACTTTTTAAAGCTTTGACAAAAGCATCAATTTCTTGGCGAGTATTGTAAAAATATAGACTTGCTCTAGCACTACCAGAGGCATTAAAAATACGGTGTAGTGGTTGGGTACAGTGATGTCCAGAGCGTATGGCAATACCATCGTGATCTAGCAGAGTTGCTAAATCGCTGGCGTGTATTCCCTCAACGTTAAATGCTGCTAATGCGGCTCTACACTTACCTTCTGGGGTGGGTTTAGCACCATAAATTCTGAGGCTGGGAATAGTTTCTAGTTTCTTGAATAAATAGGTGGTTAATTCTTCTTCGTAGGCATGAATATTATCCATGCCGATGTTATTAAGATAATCTACTGCTGCCCCTAATGCGATCGCTTCACCAATAGCAGGTGTACCCGCTTCAAATTTGTGGGGTAAATCGCCATAGGTCGAATGGTCTAGAAATACCTCATCAATCATTTCTCCACCGCCCATAAAGGGAGGCATTGCTAGCAAAATTTCTTTTTTGCCGTAAAGGAAACCAATGCCTGTAGTAGCACACATTTTGTGTCCTGAAGCCACGAGCCAATCGCAATCTATTGCTTGTACATCGATGGGCATATGAGGCACGCTTTGACAGGCATCGATTAAGACTTTTGCGCCGTGTTGGTGAGCTTCTTGGGTAATAGCCTCGACGGGATTAATTACACCCAAGGTATTGGATACATGAACTATCGATACCAATTTTGTCTTATCTGATAGCAGGGATTTATACTGTTCAAAATCAAACTCTTCTGCTGGAGTTAATTCGACATACTTTAATACTGCACCAGTTTTTTCAGCGATATTCTGCCTAGGAACAATATTGCTATGGTGTTCCATCACCGAAAGAATAATCTCATCTCCTTGATTAAGATTAGCCAAACCCCAACTGTATGCCACCAAGTTGATTGCTTCGCTGGCATTGCGAGTATATACAATCTCATCACGAGAAGCAGCATTAATAAACCCAGCGACTTTATCCCGCGCACCTTCATAGGCATCAGTTGCCCTCCCGCTTAGAGTATGTGCGCCACGGTGTACGTTAGCATTATCTCTTTTGTAGTAGTGTTGCAGCACGTCTAATACCGCTTGGGGTTTCTGGGAAGAAGCAGCACTGTCAAAATAAATTAAAGGGTTGTCATTGACCTTCTGATGTAAGATAGGAAAGTCTTTTCTAACGCGATCGCCTAAAGTTTTTTCTTGGATTAAAGTCATTTACTGTAGTTGTGTAGTTAATAGACTACGTTGGGAGTGGACTAGCTATTAGCTATTAGCCATTAGCTTCTTTTATTTTCTGCTCGATTGTTTTCTTGACTCTATTACGTAGTGATTCAATATCAACGCGATCAATTATTTCTGTTGCAAAAGCATCGATCAATAGTTGAATGGCATCATTTTCACTCAAACCACGGCTACGAAGATAGAATATTTCATCGGCTTCTAGTTGGCTTACCGTTGCACCATGAGCGCACTTAACGTTATCGGCAGTTATTTGTAATTCTGGCTTGGTATCTACCCTTGCTTTGGGAGAAATCATCAGGTTACGATTTAGCTGGGTAGCATCCGTCATTTGTGCTTCTTTAGTGACAAATACTTTGCCGTTAAACACTGTATGGGCGCGATCGCCTACAATACATTTATGGAGTTGGTTCGTAATACCGCTTTGTTTAGTCAGAGCAATAATACTATGGGTATCAGAAGTTTGTTTCCCCATCGCTACAGTCAACCCATTGAGATTGCTGACAGTTTGTTCTCCCTGCTGCAATATTTCTGGGTTATGACGAAACAGTTTTGCACCCAAGTTAATTTCACTAATTGTATAGTGACTATCACGAGCTTTGCCAATGTGATAGCTAACAGTTGACTCTTCTTGTAGGCGAGTATGATTTATCCTGGCATTATCTTTAACATATATTTCTGTCACTGCGTTGGTGAAATATTCTCCCAACCCTGTATATTCTTCTAACAAAGAAAAATTAGAGTTTGATTCTGCCACCACTAAAATGCGAGGCTGAGTAAAAGCAGCTTTTTTTTCACCATCAGTAATAAACAGTAAGTGAATGGGAGTTTCAATTACTGCGTTTTTACTCGCCCAAATGACTGCCACATCATTACCGCCTGCGGTGTTTAAGCTAGTAAAAGCATCCTGCATTCCATGCTGTTGAGCAAAATATGTCTTAGCCTGATGTTTTTGAGGCAGATTGGTTAAATTACCTGCATATATGCCCTTTGGCAATGCTGTAACATTAGAAAGTTCTGCATTATATGTTCCGTTAACAAAGACTAAACGGTTGTTTTTGGTTTCTTGTAAAGATGTTTCATAAGATGCCTCTTTTGATGCTGGCTCGACAAACTTTCCTGCGGTTAAATCGGATAGATCGACAAAACGCCAGTCTTCATCTTTGCGACTTGGTACAGATAAATGAGATAGCCAAGATTTAGCCTGTTGACGAGTATTTTGCAACCACTCAGGTTCGTTTTCATTTATCTGACATTGCTCTAGCAAACCAGTAAAGAAAATATCTTCTACTGCAACAGTTTTATTTACCTTAGAAACAGTTGCAAAGGGAATTTGTACTGCCATTAAACTCCTACCCCCGCAGTAGATTTATCGTCAAGAAAGTCATAGCCACGACTTTCTAATTCTAATGCAAGTTCTTTACCACCACTAGTAATAATCTCGCCGTCTTTCATCACGTGAACTACATCTGGTTCGATATAATCCAATAATCTTTGGTAGTGGGTGATTACTAAATAACCCTTGTCAGGAGTCTTTAACTGATTTACTCCATCAGAAACGATTCTGAGGGCATCAATATCTAAACCAGAATCAATTTCATCTAAGATTGTTAAAGTTGGATCCAACAACGCCATCTGAAGGATTTCGTTGCGTTTTTTTTCTCCACCAGAAAATCCTTCATTTAAACTTCTGGCTAGAAAGCTAGGATTCATTTTTACTACTTCTAGCTTCTCTTCGATCAAGTCTTCAAAATCAAAAGTATCGATTTCTTCTAAACCCAAGTACTTTTGCTTGGCGTTATAAGCAACCCGCATAAAGTCTAAGTTGCTTACCCCAGGAATTGCTAATGGATATTGAAAAGCTAAAAATATACCGCTATTGGCTCTTTCGTTAGGCTCTTGATCGAGAATACTTTCTCCTTGATAAATAATCTCTCCACCCGTTACTTCATAGTCAGGATGTCCTGCAATAATCTTAGATAAGGTGCTTTTTCCAGAGCCGTTGCGCCCCATGATAGCGTGGACTTCCCCCGCTTTAATTTCTAAATTGACACCTTTTAAGATAGGTGTGCCGTCAACGTTTGCTGTTAGATTACGTATTGATAAAATTGTTTCGCTCATTGTTTGTTAAATATACAATTTTTGATTATTGATTTGCAGACTCCCAACCTCATGTAGAACAAGGGATGAGAACTAAATTTGTTTCTTGGTATTAAAACAACAAAAATGTTGTTTAAGTATAGTTTAGATGTTTTTAATCAATAATGAAAGTTTTCTGGGTGAGATAATGGATGGGAAAAGTTTAATTATTCATTTGTTCTTGAAGATAAGTCTGCAACAAGCCATCAAGTTTATCTTCTGGACAACATTCAATCAAAGCTTCA
>CAKZYI010000385.1 GCA_937884735.1 uncultured Pleurocapsa sp. | reverse complement strand
GTGGCGATCGCAATATCTGTACTGCCTTGAAGGGATATTCCTACATTTGCCTGGTCTAAAGCTGGAGCGTAATTAATACCTTCTCCAATCATTACTACTTTCCCTTTTTTTTGCATTGATTGAATTACCTGAGCTTTTGCTTCTGGTTGTACATCTGCAAATATTTGAGTAATATTAAGCTGTTTGGCAATTTCTTGAGCTACTTCAGAGCGATCGCCTGTAAGCAGGGCAATGTCTAATCCCATTCCCTGTAATTTTTCGATTGTGTCGAGGGCATCAGGGCGAATAGTATCCTGTATGGCTATTATTCCTTGCAAAAAATTGTCTGTAGCCACATAAACAATAGTTTTGCCTCCTTGTGCCAGTAATTGAGCTTCTAGCCGATATTTTTCAGCGATCGCTATTTTTTCATTATCTAAATAAAATTCATTGCCCAAAAACGTTTTTAATTGTGCAACTGTTGCCGATATACCTTGTCCAGAAACGGTATTGAAATCATTAGTTTCCAACAAAGATAAATCCTTTTGCCTTGCTGCACTTATAATCGCCTTGGCTAGAGGATGATTGCTACCGTTTTCTACTGATGCAGCTAGCTGTAACAATCGATTGGGTGCAAGATCTCCCCAGGAAATGCAATCAGTAACTTGAGGCTTACCAATAGTTAAGGTACCCGTCTTATCAAAAACTAAAGTATCTAACTTTTGAACCCGTTCTAAAATATCACCACCCTTAATTAAGATTCCTTTTTCTGCACCAATGCTCGTCCCCACCAAAATTGCCGTGGGAGTAGCCAAACCAAGGGCGCAAGGACAAGCAATTACTAACACTGCGATCGCTAATTTTAAACTCAACAACAAAGGAGAAGTTTCCATTGCCATTTGTCCCATCGGCATTGTCATCGAATAAGATGCGGTAGTTAATACAGATTCCCAAATCTTTGTGCCATAAAAATACCAGAAGCAAAAAGTAATAGTTGCGATCGCCATTACTACATAGGCAAAATAGCCTGCAATGGTGTCGGCTAGCTTTTGTACTGGTGCTTTGTTGGTTTGAGCATCTTCTACCAAATTAATAATTTTTGCCAGATTAGTATCTTTACCAATACCTGTTACTTCAACAGCGATTGTCCCCGATTGATTTATTGTCCCCGCATATACCAAATCTGAGTTAGTCTTTGCTAATGCTACAGACTCCCCTGTCAGCATTGACTCGTCAATAGTAGTTTCTCCCATGACAATTTTGCCGTCTACTGGAATTTTTTCCCCTGGTAATACCCGCAGCCATTCACCTGTCTTAACCTGATCTACAGGAATTTCAATTGTTTCTGTGTCGTCTTTCTTCCCGATCAGACGAGCAACTGGAGGCTGCAAAGACACTAGCTTTTCTAGTGCAGCAGAAGCTCTATTACGGGCTTTTCCTTCTATGGTGCGTCCGAGTAAAATAAAGCCCAAAAGCATTACAGGTTCATCAAAAAAGCACTCCCAACCCAAGCGGGGGAGAAATAAAGCAAAACAGCTAGCTAGATAAGCACTGGTAGTACCTAAGCCCACTAAAGTATTCATATTGGGCATTCCACTCTTCAGACTGCGCCAACCATCGACTAAAAGCGATCGCCCTGGAATTAATAATGCTAAGGTTGCTAAAGCAAAATGTATCCAGATGTTACTCAATATAGGAATATAAGGCAAGCCTAAATGATGTAAATGACCAATACTAGAAAAAAATAACAGAAATGCTGCGGTAATTAGTTGTTTTAGTCGAGCTTGTTCTTGCTGCTGCCTTTTTATTTCATTATCTGCTGCGGTTTGATAAATACTGCGATCGCTCTTTCTCAATTGAGAAGGAAAGCCTGTTTTAGTTAGCTTGTCGGCTAAAGTCTCTGGTGCGACGCTTTTCGTCTCGTATTCCACCACCGCCACTTCTGTGATTAAATTAACACAGGCAGACATAACACCTTCGTTTTGTTCTAGCTGCTTTTCTACTGCTTTTACGCAACCGGCACACTTCATCCCGTTGACATCTAGGACGACAGTTTCGGATTCTGGCTGAATAGAATTATTTATATTACTACTTGCAGGGGATGATGGAGACTTGACCATAACTCGATTTAGTAAAGGCTTTTAATCATAACGCGATCGTATATGTGGAGATCCTAACTAAATTTTGACAAATTATTAGTAAAAACTTTATTATTTTGTAAACCTATTTACTACCAGCTAGGCTAAAAATCATCAAAAAAATGCATAAGCCAGCATAAACCATTAAAGCAGATAATGCATCTGGAGTAATTTTGCGAAAGAATAATAAATCTCTAGTACCTTCAAACATACCTAGTAATACTATTCCCAAGCAACCAGTCAACCTATAGCTGTTTAAGGGTACATTACCATTTTCATCAACGATGAATCGTAAATAGCCCGTCAAAATACTAATACAGGCAACAATAGCTGCAATATTAATCAAAGTTTGCATATAACTCTTTAAATGCATTTAGCTTTAGCAAATTTTATTAACAGTATTTATTTTTGTCTACAGCAATTTATTATGACTTGATGTAATTATTTTGGTTTAAACATTATTTATAAATATACTGATGAATAAAATAGACCAGGCTGAAAGTAATTTATGGTTGGATAGCTGGCGCAAATTCAAACGCGATCGCACTGCATTATTTGGTTTATTTTTTATCATATTCATTTCTCTATCAATTATTTTTTTACCTTTTATTTATCAAGTATCCGTCGATAAAGTAGATTTTCTAGCTGCTTCTCAACCTCCTAGTTGGCAGCACCTATTTGGTACAAACGATTTAGGACAAGATCAATTAGCCAGAATCTTACAGGGTGGCAGAGTATCTTTAACTGTGGGAATTGCTTCTATGTTGGTAGCAATATTCCTGGGAACAATTATTGGTGCAATCGCAGGCTTTTATGGCGGCATTATTGATAATATTTTAATGCGAATTACCGATTTATTTTTGGCTTTACCTCAATTACCTTTACTACTTCTAATTGTCTATCTGTTTCGCGAATCTATTAAAAAAATAGCAGGGGCAGAATTAGGAGTATTTATTTTAATCGTATTATTAATTGGTGGTTTGAATTGGATGTCTGTAGCTCGCTTGGTAAGAGCAAATTTTTTAAAACTGCGAGAAATGGAGTTTGTCAGCGCAGCAAAAGTGATCGGCGCAAAACCCAGCAGACTTATTTGGACTCACCTATTTCCTAATGTTTTAAGCGTAATAATAGTAGCTGCTACTCTATCAGTTGGCAACGCTATTATTACCGAATCTACTCTTAGTTTTTTGGGCTTAGGTTTTCCTCCCGATGTACCTACTTGGGGACGAATGTTGTTTGAAGCAAAAGACTTTCTAACTTCTGCTCCTTATATGGCACTTTTTCCTGGAATGGCAATATTTTTGACAGTATTAAGTATTAACTATATTGGTGATGGATTGCGAGATGCTCTCGATCCTAAACGTTAGTTTTATGAAGGCTGAAACAAAAATTTGAGGCTAAAATGGCGGAATCTTAATGGTCTATTTATAAGTATATGAAATCGTCATTATTAACCGTGTTGGCAATATTATCTACCATTACTATTGCCACTCCCAGTCAAGCAGAAAGTTTAAACGATTTAACTCAGCTTCTAAATACTAAAAAATGCGCTCAATGTAATCTGAGTAATTCTGGTTTAGTTCAAGCAAATTTAATTGGTGCAGATCTAACTCAAGCAAATTTGGTTGGTGCAAATCTATCCCAGGCAAACTTAACGGGTGCAGATCTTCGAGGGGCTAATCTAACTGGCGCATCTTTGCATGGTGCTAACCTAACTGGTGCCAACTTAGCTGGAGTTAATCTAAATAGTACAGATCTTCGCAATGCTTATTTGACTAATGCAATATTGACAGGAGCAAATTTAGATGTTGCTCGTGTCGAAGGAATAAAGGGAATTGCGGAAACCGCAGCCACAGCAGAGCAGTTTCATCGCTGGGGAGTAAAAGAGTCGGAGCGCGGTAACTACAGTGCTGCGATCGCTCACTATAATAAAGCAATTAAAATAGACCCTGAGTTTGCTCCTGCATATCTTGGTCTGGGAATCATCCAGTATAATTTAGACCATCGTTTAGAAGCTAGAGAAAATACCAAAATAGCAGCCAAGCTATTTGAGGAGCAAGACCATAAGCTTGGTCATAAGACGGCAATGAATTTTCAAGAAAAAATGACTTTAATCCAAAAAGCAGAAGATAACATGGCAGAAAAAGAAGGTGGATTGGGTCATGTAGGGAAACTTATGGGTAGTGTTGGATCTCTATTGTTACAGCTCTTGCTTTAGTTTTCTACAGTCTGTCAAAATCTCTACAGGGTCGGACACAAATAAGAATTATTCTCAATTGTATCCGACCCTGTCATGTATATGTACTTATGCAGAACTATAGCTATAAATACAATTACCCTATAATATCTTGGCTAAAAACTTCTGGGCGCGAGCAGATTTTGGATGAGAAAAGAATACGTCGGGAGGAGAATCTTCAGCTATTTCGCCCCCATCTAAAAAGAAAATGCGATCGGCTACTTCTTTGGCAAAGCCCATTTCATGAGTTACGACTGCCATGGTCATCCCAGATTCGGAAACTGCCTGCATCACATCCAGCACTTCCTTGACCATTTCAGGATCGAGAGCGGAAGTTGGTTCGTCAAATAACATAATATCAGGCTGCATTGCTAAAGAGCGAGCGATCGCAACTCGCTGTTTTTGTCCTCCCGATAGCTTAGAAGGGAAGACATCGGCTTTATCGACTAAATCTACTTTCTGGAGTAAATCCATAGCTAAAGAGCGAGCTTCTGGCTTAGATAGGTTATTAACCTTAACTGGTGCATACATAATGTTTTTTAGCACGTTCATGTGGGGAAAGAGATGAAAATGCTGAAACACCATGCCCACATTTTGCCTAATCTTGTTCACATCGGTTTTGGAATCTGTTATTTCCTGTCCGTTGATGTAAATTTTGCCAGAAGTCGGTGTTTCTAAGAGATTGAGGCAGCGTAAAAAAGTAGATTTCCCGCAGCCAGATGGTCCAATCAAAGCGACTACCTCTCCTTTGGCGATTTCAGTAGAAATTGCTCTTAAAACCTTGAGGCTACCAAAGGATTTATACAGACGGTCAATTTTGATTGCGATCGCGCCTTTTTCCTGCATATTATTTTTAGCTGCTCTTTCTCAATTGTGTTTCTAGCAAATTAGCTGAAAGCGTCAAGCTCATCACCATTAGATAATAAACAACGGCAACGATTAGTAACGGTTCAAAATAAACATATTTTTCTGCCCCAACAATTTGGGCGCGTCGCAGCAAATCGGTAGCACCAATGGTTGATACCAGTGCTGAATCTTTAAGTAGGGCAATACTTTCATTAACCAATGCGGGTAAAATATTCTTGATTGCTTGGGGTAAAATAACATCTAGCATCATTGGTTTGTAAGATACTCCTAAAGACATCGCTGCTTCGGTTTGCCCTTTATCTACCGCCATAATTCCCGCCCGAATTACCTCAGAAATATAAGCACCAGAGTTGAGCGAAAAAGTGATTACGCCAGCCTGGAAACCAGATATTTCATAGCCAGTTAGCTGAGGTGTGTCAAAGTAGATCTTGGATAAAGTTACTAGCAAAGGAGTCCCGCGAAATACTGAAGTATAAGCCATGCCAAACCAATACAGAGGCTTGATACTAGAAATTTTGAATAAAGATAAGACAGTTCCCCAGATAAAACCAAAAATAGCCGATAAAAGAGTGAACTTTAGCGTTATCCAAATTCCTCCCAGAATGTAAGGAATGGAAGGAGCAATACGGTTAAAGTCCAGATCGAGTTGAGCTAATAAACAATTGCAAACGCCAATAGGAATAACAAAATTAATCGCGGCAGAATTTAAAATCATTCTAAATATGGGTTGAATAATTACTCTTGCCCCGATTTTTCATAATATTCCTCGAACCATTTTTGAATTAGCTTATCCATTTCGCCGTTAGTTTTCATTTCCTCCAATACTCGATTGAATTCGGGGGTTAACTCCGAGCCTTTAGGAAAAGCGATCGCACTTCCTGCTGCTTCTGCGTTTTCGACTGTGCTTAACTCTAGATCGGGATTATTTTGCACATATCCTTTGGCTACGGTATCTTCAACTACTGCTGCGTCAATACGCCCTGCTTTGACTTCCTGAATCAATTCGCTAATTTTATTACGTGGTTCGATTTTAAAACCGCCTACTTCCTTTGCTGCTGTTTGGGCTGCCTCCTGTTGTGTCGCTCCTAGCTGTACTCCGACTTTTTTATCTTTTAAAGCTGCAAAGCTATCAAAACCAGCATCTTTTTTGGTCACAATAGTATTTTTAGCTTCATAGTAAATGTCGCTGAAATCTACGTTCTGCTTTCGTTCTTCGGTGGGAGTCATTCCCGCCATGGCAAAATCGGCTCGCTCTGACTGCAAAGCAGGAATAATACCGTTAAAATCCATCCCGCTAACTTCTAGTTCGTACCCTAACTGCTCGGTAATGTATTTAGCAATATCAATATCAAAACCAATCGGTTCTCCTTCACCCCCAGCCGTTTCATAAAACTCGTAGGGAGGATAGTCAGGAGAGGTTGCCATCACTAAGGTTTTGCTAGCTGATTCGCCATCGCTCCCGTCAGTAGCAGCTTCTTGATTGCCACAGCCAGCGAGGGTGGTAATTGCCAAACTCGCTGAAAATGCCAGAGAAAACAGCAATTTTCTGCGCTTCATAGAGTATCCTCTTTGGTGATTGCTTAATTTAATATTCTGTTCTATTGATAGCTATTTGCAATCGCATAATAATTGTAATTACACACCAACATCTGTAAAGACAAATACAAATACCAAGTGGAAAATATTGATCCCAAATCTTTAATATCTTTTAGGATAATAGAGATTGAGTAAACTATATGATTACGCATTTTGTATTTATTTACCCTTTATCCTTTACTCTTTCATAAAAGATAAATTTTATTTTGCACAGGTACTCATACAGCAATCGCAAAAAACGTCACAATAAAATTTAGCATTAATCAGCAATGCGGTAAATACTTATTGACAAGCCAATAAAATAAAAAAGGATCGCCGACAGTGACAACCCTCATCTTCAAAATATTTGCTTGCAAATAGTTAATTAGATAATTTTAAACTTGCGTAGACCAAAGTATAGTCCCAAAGCAATTCCTGTGTATAAACCGATAATTAATAAAAAAGCTACTACGCCACCCATTGAATTTCTCCCTTAAGATTTTTTAAATTTTTTATGCTCATAGTATTTTACCTGATTGCCTGAAACTCTCTACAACTAAGGTTAATAAATCATCTAACCCCATCTAGTTTATGCTGAGAAAACCTGAGCTTATACAACCACGTTATTGAAACCCATAGTTCTTAAGTTAACTATTCTAGGGATTATGGACTGGGGATTATGGACTGGGCATTAGGAAGATAAATTGCTGATAAATAAAACTTCTGTTTTCTATGTGGACGCGGTTTATATCGATAAGAGTGATGATGATCGCAGTCTACTCTGGTAATTGCGACTATGCTCTACCAGTAAGGGAAACAATAGCTAACAATCTCATAAAACATGAACGATGTTGCCCAATCTTATGCCATTCTGGAAATTCCGACTACTGCTTCTCCAGAGTTAACCAAGCAAGCCTACCGCAAGCTAGCTAAAACCTGGCATCCAGATCGTTACATTAACAATCCTGTATTAAAAGCTAAAGCGGAAGAAAAGATCAAGGAAATCAACCAAGCCTATGCAGTAATTAAAAACTATCAGGCGAAAAATAGAAATACTACAGTAAAGCCAGATAGAACTAATAAATCGTCTCATAATGCATCTTCAGCCAAAGTCGTCAAAACTCAACATACTCCAGAGTTTTACTATCAACAGGGAACGAGCTATTTAGAATCTGAAGATTATAGTGCTGCTTTAAATAGCTTTAGTTATGCCATTAAGCTCAATCCCAATTATTTGGAGGCTTATCAATATCGGGGCTTTATTTTATCGAAACTGGGTTATGAATTGCGTGCAAATGCGGAATTTAAAAAAGCCAATCAAATCAAACTAAAGAACAAAGTAGCTGCATCTTACAATCAAAGTTATACACCCCAAAGTTATGCTAATTATCGTAAAAGCACTACTTCCCTAAAGTTTTGGCAAAGTATCACTGGCTTTAAACAACCCGTCAAACATCTGGCAATCAGTTATTTTGGACAAATTGCCACCGCTAGAGATGAGAATGAAATTGAACTGTGGCAAATGGATACAGGAAAAAGAATTGGTATCCTGCAAGGTCATACAAAGAGGGTTACTTGTTTGGGCATAAGCTCTAGTGGGAAGACTTTAATTAGTGGTAGTGAAGATAAAACCATTAGATTTTGGGATCTTGAAGAAAGAAAAATTATCCGTACTTTTGGAGGATATTTTGATGGACATCTCAATAAAGTCACTGCGGTAGCTTTGACTAAAGATAATCAAACTCTTATTAGCTGTGGCAGCGACCATTCTCTGAAGATTTGGAATATAAGTCGTGCTATGGAAATTCACAACATCTCTTCCCTCCCAGGAATAACTTGTCTTGCTGTTAGCCTTGACGATCAATTATTTTGTAGCGGTAGTTTGGAGTCGCAGTTGCAGATTAGGAATATCAATACAGGGCAGGTAATTCGTTCGATTGATAATGATTCAGAGGTGCTATCTTTAGCATTTAGTCCTGATGGTAATTTGCTAGCTAGCGGTGGTTTTAACTGCAATATCAAACTGTGGGATATAACTACAGGGAAGGAAATTTATACCTTAGTAGGACATCTCGATAGGGTATCAAAAGTAATTTTTAGTGATGATGGAAAGATCCTGATCAGTAGCAGTTGGGATGGGACTATCAAATTTTGGAAACTATCTACAGGAAAGGAAGTAAATAGCATTGAAGCACACCCATCTAAGATTTGTGATATGGCAATTGCACCCAATCATCAAGTTTTGGCTAGCAGTAGCGGTGATAAGACGGTTAAACTGTGGCGATGTAATTTATAACGAGAGCTAAAAATTGCAATTTAGATATAAATACCCTTGAGTAAAGTCAAGTGTAGAAGTTATACCAGATATAAGCTTATTAAATTAATAAGATAAAACTAATGAAATATATTGACCTGCAACGGAGGTTAAAATCATATCAAATCGCAGGATTAGCACAAGTTAAATTAAATTCTGCTCGGTCAATTTTGGCAACAGAGTATCAACGCTGCTTGAATCTGGGTTTATCACAAACTGAGCTAGAACAATTAGCTTCGATCGCAAAAGGGGAAGATTTATCACTTATTTCACCTTTAGAAATATATAGTTGTCCTGAAAAATTTTTTTTAAAAGTTATTAAAGCTAAAGCTTATGATTTAGGAGAAGTTGAGAACTTGTTAGATTTGAAATTAGCTTTTCCTATTTTTAAAGACAAACAATATGATTTTAGAACCAAACTTTCCTGGTCAAAATGTGTTTACTTTATAGATAATTTGACTAAAAACTCTCAAGAATTTGAAAAGTTCAAACAGGATGTAGAAGCTTTTATTATTTCTATTCAGGAAGAAAAATATTATCAGCTAACGGGAGAAACGGCTGTAGAAGAAGCCTATGAAGACTTGGCTAATTATATTAGCTGGTGGAAAGGAGCGCAGTGGGAATATACTCTTTCTACTCAACCTTCTACTTTAGATTTATTAAAAAGAGCTTGGCTAGAACAATATTTAGCTCAACATAATTTAAGTGAAATGCTTAAATACAGTCCTATAGATTAATAAGATAAAACAATATAAGTATAAATTATAAGAGACTAAATATTATGACTTTAACTAAACCAATTAGAAGAAAAGATAGTTTACAATCTATTATTCAAATTTGGAAAGATCAAATTATATGTCTTTCTCCCAAAGGAGAAGGTTACAGTGCTTATCTGGTTAATATTAAGTGCGGTAGCCTAATTAACTATATTCATGCCACTTGTGATGAGCTACGTCATTCAGCAACTAATTATGACTCTCTTTTGATTAAAATAAAGGATAAATATGATGGTCATTTAAAAGAAGCAATTCTCAATACTATTAAGTATGAAACAACAAGAAGAGCTTTTAAAAAACAGCACGAATGGATTCAGAATAGTTACAAAAGCCTGATAGAACAAAAACAATTCAACGTCGAACAACAGTCCCAAGAAATTCAACAGTTAAAACAAATTATCGGCGAACAACAGGCAGAAGTAGCCAAGATTAAACATGAATGTCGGGGCAACTTAGCCGCAATTAAAGCAGAGAGATTACTCAAACAAAAAGAAGCAGAAATTCAGCAAAAAAACCAAGAAATAGCCAAATTAAATCAGCAGTTAAAAGAAAGCGATCGCGAAATTGGCAATCTTAAATCTGAACTAAATAATGGCATGAATGAATTGAAGCTAAAGTACAAATGGCTGATATCGCAGTTTATTCAAGAACGTACTGAAAAGCAAAAAATAGATCGCAATAGTAAAAGTCTTCAAAGTTGCCAAAATATCTTTAGAAAAGCCCAGAAAAAAATTGACTTATTGCAGGCTGAAAATAAATTTCTGAGAAAAGAAAATGTCGATCTTTATAACAAAACAAAAATGTTACGGGTTTAAGTCCTATTTATACTCAATACTCATTACTTATTACTTATTACTCATT
>CAKZYI010000384.1 GCA_937884735.1 uncultured Pleurocapsa sp. | reverse complement strand
GCTCAAAGAACGATTCAAATATCATTTGTAGGTGTGGATGACTCTGGCAATAATTGGTGTAATATTTATTTGTTGGGACGAGCTACAGGTAGGTACAGAACATCTAATTGGTGACGGTATTGCTCTGCTTTCTGCTGCTTTACACGGAGCAAATATTTTGATTGTAGGTTATTTACGCGATCGCAACTGCACCACAGCTAAAGTATTATTGTGGCGTTGCGGTCTTGGTGCATTAATAGTTTTACCGTTTGTTTGGCTCAAAGATACTCAATTTTTTCCTGTTTCTTTTCACGGTTGGCTAGTGGTCATTGCCTTAGCGGTAGTATGTCAGACTTTTGGACAGGGTTTATTGGTGTATAGCTTGAAACAGTTTTCCTCTAGCTTTGTGGGCATTTTTGCCCTGCTAAAACCTATATTTACGGCTATTTTGGCGTGGATTATTTTTGCAGAAAATATTAGTTTGACTAATGCGATCGCTTTGATGTTTATTTTAGTTGGTATCTATCTTGCTAAATCAAGCGATAGTGAGTAAGCGCAATTAGCTAACGAGGAATTAAAATTCAATATAGTTTTCAAAGGGATAATTCAACAAGAAATTCGCTTTTCGCCCCATTTCTTTTCCCCGACGCATATTTTCAAAAATATTATTAAAAATATTATTAATTTTAAACTCACAACAGTCTAATCCTCATTCCTTTGAGAATGCTTGTTTGGTCGTATTTTAGAACCATACATTTGGCTGTAAACTTGGGTAAACTCTGCTCCTAACAAAATGATTTGTGCTGAATAGTATACCCAAGCCAGAAATACAATCAAAGATCCAGCCGCACCATAAGCCGAACCTAAACTACCTTGACTGATATATACTCCCAGCAAAAATTTACCAAAGATAAATAGTAAAGCAGTAATTATCGAGCCGACAAAAACATCTTTCCAAGCAATTGTGACATCTGGCACATATTTAAACATCAAACCAAATAAAAAAGTCATTAATCCCAGGGAAACAACAAAGTCAAGATTTTCCCAAAGAATTTGTGAGCCTGGCAAAGAATCGACGCGATATTTGCTTAATGTAGTTACTACTGTACTCAATACTAAAGATAGCATCAGTAAAAATCCGATCGCCAATACCATTAAAAACGAAGATAGCCGCTTACGTAGAAATGGTAATATTCCTTGACCTGGTTGGGGTTGAACCTTCCAAACAGTATTTAAGGCATCTTGTAATTGAGCAAATATTCCTGAAGCTCCTAATACCAACACTCCAATACTAATTAAAGAGGCTAATCCTCGAACTTTGGGCTGACTAATATTATTTAGAGCCAACAAAATAGGCTCAATTCCATCTTCTCCTACCAACCCAGTCAACTGTTCGGTAATCTGCTCTTGAGCGGTGTCTTGTCCAAAAAATGCCCCTGCAATTGCGATCGCAATTACCAACAGAGGAGAAATTGAAAAAACGGTGTAATAAGCTAAAGCTGCTGCAATACGAGATGCTTTATCTTTTTGCCACTCTTGGAAGGTTTTCTGGAGCAGTTGCCCGACTTTTCTTAAATTCATTGAGAAAACTTAGATTTTGTTGAGTGGATTGAAGCAGAAATTCTTTGGTACTGATATTTGTATAGCAAAAAATTTAAGCGATCGCTATCAGGAATTGCGAGGAACGGTTAGGGGGAAAGATGCCCTAATAAGAATTTTGTTTAAAGCTACCAGATTGCTTTATTGCGAACTTGTGAACGAATTATGTAGATAAATGTTTCAATAAATAGTATTTTGCATCAAGATTTTATCAATTTATTTTCGATCAAAGACTGTCCGTAGAAGTACGTAGTAATATGCCCGTATATAAAAAACCGCTTTAGATAAATGAATTATATTAAATGGGGACTAACTACTTTTACTACTAGTATTTTATTTTGTCTATCTTCAACTCACAATCTTGCTTTTGGAGAGCCGATTAATCAGCAAAAAATAAATTATCGCAAACCATCAAAAGTCAACCATAATATTGTTTATTCCCAAGACATAATTCATATATTAATTGGCGCAAGAATCATTACTCAGTTTACTCCCAGAGATAGTCAAGGAGAAAAAATAAAGCTCGATCGCCTAGCATCCGATCTCGGCTACGAGCATTTTAATTGGGTAAGCTATGTAGAAAAAGATCCTCACGGAATTTTGGATAGTTTGGGCAAAGAAATGCTCGCTCCTTATAACGATCCTCCTGCTGGCGGTTATCAATACGATCGAGCAGATCGATTTCCTTTTTATTGGGATGTAGTTTATTGCGATCGCTGTAACCAACGCCATCATTTTCAAAATTACAATAATTCACAGCAATTTGCCTTGGTTTTTGAAGATGCTCCTGCGGATTATCGTCTTCAACCAGGAGAAGCAGTAGAATTTATGACCAACTTAGTAGGAGTTAAACATATAAACCTAGAGCAAAATAAAGCAGAATGGGAAATTCTTCATAGTTTTCGCTGGAAGTTAACTAATCCCCGTGCTAACCATAGCCAAGTTTCTTTGACTGATACTAATGTTGATTTAAGCAAACTGCATCCTACATTAATCGACACGATGATATCAGACGGAGCTGCCATACCTAGAGCCATTGAGGTATCTAATTCCAATTGACTTGAAAAAGTAATAAGCAGGAGCAGACAAGAAGCGATACACTATAGATTGCATAAAGTTCGAGAAGATAGTTTACATCGTTTTGTATAGAACATAATTTGAGGCTTGACTTCCAAATCCCAATTGTTCTACATTTCCTGTTCATTTACTAAAAAATTTCTTGAATTAATGGCACTAGTTAACTTTCAATATTCCGTTACTTTGGATGGTTCCCTTCCATCGACGATTATCCCTGATGATATTGCTGGCGATACTGTTGAAGTTGAACTGACCCTTACCTTTGACTCAGATTTAGAAAACCAGAGTCTAGATCCTGACGATTCAGGCATTTATAGTCCCATATCGGGTTCTATTAGTATCAATGATGAAGCAATCGAAAATCTCGAAGATGGCACTATCCGAATAGGAGATATAGATACAACATCTAGAAATATTTATCGGGTCGAATTTTTTAATGTAGATACCACAATTCTCAGCAACAATTTAGAGTGGATTGTCTTAGCTTTAGTTGATGAAGAAGAAACTGTTTTGCGCAATGGTTCGTTGCCGACAAATGCCAGTTTTGTCAATGAGATAGACGGGCAAACCCTGTTGTTACGTTTTGAAGAAGGCGATCTTTTAATCGATGAAGCTAGTATAGGTTCGGGAGATTCTGAAAGAACCCCTTTTACTCTCACATCAGACGGAAACGACAACTCCCAACAGCCAGATAACGAGCAAAATGCAGAAGAAAGAGATTTGGGTAACTATACTGTTAACCAGATTAGTGAAGAAGATATTATTGATAGCAATGGCTTTATCTCTGGGAACAATGTTTTTTGGCTGAGTAATTCTGAAATTGAAGAAAATGGGCAAGACTTATATAGACCTCTAAACTTCAATGCTAATAGCAGAGAGGCAACACAATTTTCAGCATCAGAGCCTGGGTTGTATTTAACATCGTCGATCTTTACTACTGATTATGCAGAAGACGAACCAGAGCCTGGCGATCAATTGGTATTTACCGCCGATGATGGTAGTTTGTCGATCTTTGATGGTAGTTCTTTAGTTCCAATTCCCAATTCTATTGAAGCTAGTGATGTTACCCTTTCAGGAGACTTTGTAATCTGGAGAAGTGAAGGGCGATTGCTAGCCTACAACTCACAAACCAACACAACTGAAGTTATTGCCGATAATTCAGAAGGTAGTAGTTTGCCTGGTATTGGTAGCTTTGATTACGTCGCATCGGGAAACAATGTTGCTTGGCTCAATAATGCCAGCAATCCACAACGTCATGGGTTTCTTTACGATGGCGAAACCACCATTCAGGTTACTAACGAATTTTTTAGAGCTAATTCTAACTTACAGATGAATGGTAATAGTATCTTAATGACGGGATTTATCGACACAGAACCAGAAAATCCTTCAGTATTTAGATCTCAACCAGGAAGTTTATTTTACAACGGCGAAACAATAGCCGAACTTCCAGATTTTGAGATTCCTGAAACTCAAAATATTACCGAACTATTGATCCTAGAAAACAGTAATTTTATTATTACTGCACAAGGAGATATCGAACAACCAGATGGAACGGTTCGCAATACTGAAACCCTTTATTTATATAATGGTAACGAAACTCAAGTTCTCTATGAAATACCCGATGTACTTAGTCTAGGTGGAATTGAAGACCTAACGATAGAAGGAGATAATATTGTTTGGATTCAAAGCTTTCGACCAGATGGTTTTGAAACAGGAGGTTTTGGCGTTGCTGAAAATTTGTACCTGTATAATCTCAACAATGAAAATGCCCAACCCATAATTCTTAACGATGATGGGATTAGAAATAGAGATATTGATTTTCAAGTATCTGAAAATCAAATAGCCTGGGTTACTGAAGACAGTGAAGATTTTTCTCAGTCTCAAAATCAACTGTACGTTTACGACCAGGAGAACGTAGTCCAGCTAACAGATTTAGTAGCTGATAGAGACAATGACATACTTGACTTTAATATTTTAGATAACGGTATTATTTGGGTTGCTAATGATGATGGAGGTGCTTCTAGCGAAAATGCTATTGATAGCGATTCTGCTGATAATGGAGAAGTATTTTTAGCCACTTTCACCAACGAAGAAAATAATTCTTCAGCAGATGATAGTGAATCAAATGAAGTTTATCGTTTTTTCAATCAGGATACGGGAGTCCATTTTTACACTGGGAATGAAACAGAAAGAGATGCAGTTTTAGAATTACCTAACTACAGTTTTGAAGGAGCTTCTTATGAAAGTATAGATCCTCTAACTGGAAATCCAGAACCATTACCCGTGTACCGTTTTTTAAACCAGGATACGGGCGTTCATCTTTATACTATTTCTGAAGTAGAAAGAGATGCTACCCAAGAATTAGATAATTTTAGTTTTGAAGGAGAAGCATTCTTTGCCTATTCTAATGAAGTGGATGGCTCAATTCCTATATATCGCTTCTTCAACACAACTACTGGAGCGCACTTTTATACTCCCTCAATAGCAGAAAGGGACAATGTAGAAGCCAACTTACCCGACTTTCAATCTGAAGGTGTTGCTTATTATGCTTTTCCTGTGAGTGAATAAATTGAATCTATTTTTGCCCGAAGTATTATTTTAGACAAGTATTATTTACTAAGATGCGATCGCAATAGGTTCGCCTGTAACATAGCCTTGAGCATAATCAATGCTAATTTCTGTCAGGCGTTTTAGTATTTGCTCGTTTTCGACTAATTCAGCAATAGTCTTAATACCCATGATGTGAGCTACTTCGTTAATGGAATTAACGATCGCTCGATCGTAATCTTCGTTGGTAATAGCTTTGACCAAGCTTCCATCAATTTTGAGATAGTCTACAGAGAGACTTTTGAGATAGCCAAAGGAAGAAACTCCGCTACCAAAATCATCTAGGGCAAACTTTACCCCTAAATTTTTCATGGTGGCAATAAATTTCTGAGCATGGCTAATTTGAGAAATTGCAGCGGTTTCTGTAATTTCAAAACAGAGACATTCGCCAGACACTGGGGATTTTTTAATTAAATCGATCGCAAAATTAGTAAATCTTTCATCATTAATACTTGCACCAGACAAATTAATTGAAACTAAAGCCTGTTTGTCAGCAAAGTATTGAGTGTAGGAGTCTAGAGTAGCTTTTAGAACCCAGCGATCGACAATAGTAATTACACCATAGCGTTCGGCAACGGGAATAAACTCTTCAGGGGCAATTAAATTTCCTGAACGATCTCGAAGACGCAGCAATAATTCATAAT
>CAKZYI010000383.1 GCA_937884735.1 uncultured Pleurocapsa sp. | reverse complement strand
CGCTTAGTACCTCAAACTAGAATATTCATACTTGAGCCAATGTTGGCTACTGGGGGGTCAATTATGATGGCAATGAAACAAGTAACCAGTCGTGGGGTTTCACCCGAGCTAATTCGGATTATATCAATCGTAGCCGCTCCCCCTGCTCTTAAACAATTAAGTGAAAATTATCCTGGGTTAGAGATTTATACGGCTATCATTGATGAAGGACTTAATAGTAAGGGATATATTGTTCCAGGTTTAGGAGATGCGGGCGATCGCTCTTTTGGAACATAGATTTGAGAAAGGCATGCTTTTTGCCCCATCTAAGGCGATTTATATTCAAGCATATCAGCAGGTGTATTTTTTAAGGCGGTTCGCCGCATCTGCCCGCGCGCGTAGAACGCCCTTAGAAACACTCAAATTATAAACATTAGGTAAGCAGTATTTAGTATTTAATTACGATGGGTCAACAAAAGGGTTTCGGTAATGGGTTTATCATTGGTTCAATCGTTGGTGGCGTAGTAGGAGGCTTATTGGGTACAGTCTTAGCCAGCCGTAACGAAAGACAAATTGCAGAAAAAGATGCTCAAACAAGACAAAGTAGTAGAGAAATGGCTTTTAGTAGCGAAGAAAGTATAGAACTGGCTCGTCATGGTCTAGAAGATAAAATTGCTCAACTAAATTTGGCAATTGACGATGTAACACAACAGTTAGGCTCTGTTAAAGCCAAAGAGGAATGAGAAATTAGAAACTAGAAGTTTGTTTCTTACTCCCTATTTAAAAATATACGACCAGCATATTCTGATTTTTACAGTGGTGCGGTGTCTTCAGGTAAAGAAATAAATTCATTTTCATCTGGTACCTGGGGGAATTTCCCTGCTTGCCAATCTTCTTTAGCTTGTTCTATTCGGTATTTACTACTAGAAAAAAAGTTCCATCATTTATATCGTTTGCCTACTGGCTCGCCAGCAATTAACATACATCTGGCCTTGGTGTTGGCTGATAGTTCGATAGTTGAATCAAGAGATATTATGGCTAAACGATGTTGTGGTAATTCCTCTCCATCAATTGTGATGCCTTTGGTAACGGTATAAATTGCTCTTTCACTGTATTCAGGCTTTAGTGTAAAAGTACCGTTGGTTTCAAAAGATAAGTCGCAATAAAGAAGAGAAGAGAGGCTGACTACAGGAGACTTGTGTTCTTGTTGTTCTCCTGCAATAAGAGAGATGGTGACACCGTTTTCTGTCCAGGTGGGAATATCCCCAGGAGGATAGTGAGTAAAACTAGGCTCAATCTCTTCGGCTTCTTCGGGCAAAGCTACCCATATTTGAATTGCGTGGAGTGTACTTTCTATATTGCGATCGCTTTGGGGGCTTCTTTCTGAATGAACAATGCCTTTTCCCGCCGTCATCCAGTTTACTGCACCTGGGCGAATTTCTTGAACGTATCCCAAACTGTCCCTGTGTAGCAATACCCCCTCGAATAGATAAGTAACCGTAGCTAAGTTTATATGAGGATGAGGTCGCACATCAACTCCTTTACCTGGAGGGAAAGTTGCGGGGCCTAAATGATCGAAGAAAATAAACGAGCCAATCATAGAATGTTCGTTATGGGGTAAACTACGACGAGCATTAAATCCGCCCAAATCTTGGATATGGGGAGCAAGCAATTTAGTAATATTAGACATGAGAGGCGATCGCTTTTTACAACGGAAAAACAGATAGATGTTTACCGTATCGCTGACTATAACGAGCAATACATACTTATATTAGGACATTTGCTATCTGATACTTCTAATTTAAGAAAAATCGATTTTTTTGTCCCAATTAACTAATAAACTACAATCAATGAGAGATTTATATCCACCCATCGAACCCTACGATCAAGGCAAACTAAAAGTTTCTGAGCTACATACGATTTATTACGAAGAGTCGGGAAATCCTTTGGGAAAGCCAGTTGTTTTTCTTCATGGAGGGCCTGGTGGAGGTATTGTGCCCATGTATCGTCAATATTTCGACCCTCAGCAATGGCGCATTATAATTTTTGCTCAACGAGGCTGCGGCAAAAGTACCCCTTATGCTGAACTAAAAGAAAATACTACTTGGGATTTAGTTAGTGATATAGAAAAGCTAAGAAAGCATCTAAATATAGATACATGGACGGTTTTTGGTGGTAGCTGGGGTAGTACTTTAGCCCTGGCATATAGTCAGACTCATCCTGATAGCTGTAAGGGACTGATCTTGCGAGGTATTTTTATGTTACGCCCTTCAGAAATTAGCTGGTTTTATCAACAAGGCGCAAGCTATATTTATCCTGACGCTTGGGAAGAGTATCTCAAACCCATTCCAATCGAAGAGAGACAGGATTTACTGGCAGCTTTTTACAAAAGGTTGACTAGTGAAGATCAACAAGTTCGTTTGGCTGCTGCCAAAGCTTGGTCTGTTTGGGAAGCCAGTACTAGTAAATTGATTCCTTCTGAGACTAGTCGACAGCGTTTCGCTATGGCAGAATTTGCCGAAGCCTTTGCTCGCATTGAGTGTCACTATTTTGTCAACAAAGGTTTTTTTGAACGAGAAAACTTATTGTTAGAAAATATTGATCGCATTCGCCATATACCAGGGATTATTGTTCAGGGCAGGTATGATGTCGTATGTCCGATGAAAAGTGCTTGGGAGCTACACAAAGTATGGTCTG
>CAKZYI010000382.1 GCA_937884735.1 uncultured Pleurocapsa sp. | reverse complement strand
AGTTATGTCGCCAACTCGAACAGGGCGAGTCTTACGTCTATAGATAGTAGTATCTAAAGCTGGTTTATTATTAGTAAGATTAGGATTATCCAGAGTCTGCATAAGGATTAACTATTGCATAAAGCAAAAATTTTAGATTTAAATTTATTTTCTATTTTAAAGGTTAGTCGTAATCTAATTAGAGAAAAAACTTACCATTTCAAACTTCCTGCATTGTCACCCTGTTCTCGTTTGGCTTGACTATCGTTTTCAAACCATTGAATAATTTGATGATGAGACAGTTCTTCTATAGATACTTGAGACTCTTGAGCTATTTTTTGTAATAGTCTTTGAGAAGAAATTGTCAATCGAGTCAGAAATTTTTCAGGAGATGTTAGCAAGGCGGCTTCAACATCGGCAGATTCTTCTGGAGTTAAATATTGGTCTGGTGTTTGAGTCATTAGTTATCTTGTAAGTACTCTTATTCAATATCCTATACATAAATTACAGGCTTTTGGATTAGAAACTAAAACTCTAGAACAATGTCTACTAGTATTTACTGCTGGTAGAACACGAAAATATCTACCCTCAACTGAGTTTTGACCTTAGATTAGCCATCTATTTTCAGTACAGATTATTGTTGACCCAATTCTTTAGATCTGGCTGTAGCAGTTTTCACCGCTTCAATCAATGCCGAGCGAAAACCAGCACTCTCTAGCCTTGCCACTCCTGCAATAGTTGTACCTCCTGGGCTAGTTACCTGATCTTTGAGGACTCCTGGATGCTTGCCTGTTTCTTTAACCAATGTAGCCGTACCTAATACTGTTTGGGTTGCTAGCTGAAGTGCGATCGCTCTTGGCAATCCCGAAGCAACACCTCCATCTGCCAAGGCTTCAATCGCTAGTGCGACAAAAGCAGGGCCAGAACCCGATAAGCCCGTGACAGCATCCATCGATGATTCTGAAACTTCAACTACTTCTCCTACCGCATTAAAGATAGATTTAGCCTGTTGGATATGTTCTGCTTTTGCTTGGGTTCCTGCTGCGATCGCAGTCATTCCCTGTCCTACTGTAGCAGGGGTGTTGGGCATTACACGAATAACTGGTTGGTGAGGGAAAGCTTTTTCTAGTTTAGCTATAGTTATCCCTGCCAAAATCGAAATCACTGTAGTGTTAGCATTGGGTGCAATATCACTAATTACCGAGCCAAATACTTGAGGTTTAACGGCTAACAATAATACATCCGAAGCAGATATAGCAGTTTGATTGTCTTCTGTGGCTTGGACTTGATACTGCTGGGTCAAATATTGTCTTCTTTCTTCTCTCGGTTCGCTAACTAACACGGTATTAGCAGCAAATACATTTTGTGCCAGGAGACGGGATAAAATGGCTTCTGCCATTACTCCGCCTCCAATGATACTGAGGCAAATACTATTAGATGTCATTATCCAATAATACTATTTATTGCTCTTACTTACTGAGCAGCTGCTTGAGGTTGTTGTCCCCATGCTTCAGGTGCAGGTGCAGTACGACGTACATGAGTTTCTGGAGTGTGAACATCTTTTAAAATTCCAGAAAGACTGCTAACTTTTACAGAGCTTGGAGTGAACAAGAAAATGCTTTCTCCCACTCGCTCTTGATGACCATCCATCGCATAAGTACCACCAGCAATGAAGTCTACTGCTCTTTGAGCTTCTTCGGGGTTCATTACATTAAGATTTAGCACAACGGATTTACGTTCGCGCAAAGCAATGATAACTTGAGGCATCTCTTCAAAAGAATGAGGTTCAATAACAACTACTTCTGAATTTCCGTTCGCCAATCCTGGCATACCAATTACATTACTCATTTTCATTTCTTTACGGTTAGGTTGATTGTTGCTGGGAGCAGCGATTTTAGTTAATTCTGGTTGATTATTGGAAACGCTAGAGTTAAGAAAAGCTTGTCCCCCCATCTCTTCTTGGGGATCGTATTCTACATATTCGTCTTCTTCACCTTCGTATCCATTGTCAATACCAAAAAATTCCTTTAATGTATCTAACATATTGCTAACAGTTCCTATTTAATTTACGACTTTAATTGGCTGATTTAAATATTTCTTTAAGTTATTACTAAGATGCCAAATCTAATAAAAAGCTAAATATTCCTCGATCGCTCATTTTAGTAAGTTATCGTTTGGGAGTTTCAGATTTTTAGACTATGACAACTCGCAATTTCATCCTTGAAAATTCCAAGAAAGTGGCTGTTTTCAAAGAAATATTTATTTGGCGACTCAATTCTACTCCACATTTACTTAAATAGCAGGTTCGGTAAAACCTGTTTATTGATTTATATTTGACTATCTTGTTATTTATTAAAAAATATTTACAGTATCTGGTATACACAAAGACAGAAAAGTGGGTCGCGATAAATTCATAACTTAAAAAATGTCAGTATAAATATACTGCCTTAGACAATTTTTGGTTAAAAAAAATGACGTTACACAGCTATGTATGTAGCGTCATTTTTGATATTCAGTTAGATTAAGCTATTAAATTAAGCTATATGCTGTTCTGATAAAATTACGATTTACATCCCAAGGAATCGCGAGTGTCTACTCCAGTTTCGGGATTGACTCCAGATGCATTTTCACAAAGCTGTTTGACCTGCCATTTTTCTAACACGGCAAAAGTAAAGTCGGCACCTTTGATTTTTGCTCCTTTAAAAGTAGAAAAAGACAAAATAGTCTCTTGGAAATTAGCATTGGTCAAGTCGGCACCGTCAAAATTAGTCAGATAGCCAAAACCGTAGCTAAAGTCTGCATTAGTTAAATCGGCATCTTTTAGATTAGAAGCGTTAAACACCGCACCTCGAATATCTGCATCGCGAAAATTAGCTCCTTCTAAATCCACCTTGGCAAAATCTACACTCTGCAAAACTTTACCTGAAAAATCCTTTTCGATTAAATCTGATGCACTATAGGTTGAGGGAGTTACAGAGGTTGAACTACCTGCGATCGCATTACCAGGAAAAATTAGAACAAATAACAACAAAAAAACGGCACTTAGTCGGAGAAAATATTTCATGGATTAAATTTATTTTTAAAAATTTAACAAAAAGGCATACAGTTTTTAATTGTAAATCTTCTTCTGTCACCCGTGAGAATAATTACTCACTTTTCCCGATCGCAATAATCACTAAAATAAAGCAATAATCATGGATTTTTCACGTCTTTTACAACAATTACTAGATGGGCAATCCCTATCTCAAGTCCAGGCTTCACAGCTAATGCAGGGGTGGTTGCGAGAAGAAATTCCTGTAGTTTTATCTGGAGCAATTTTAGCAGCTATCCAGGCCAAAGGAGTGTCAGCGACCGAATTAGCTGGAATGGCGCAGGTATTAAAATCTCAGTCTTTACAGCAGGAAGCTATAGAATACGACTACCCCATCATAGACACTTGTGGCACGGGGGGAGATGGTGCATCTACTTTTAATATTTCTACCGCAGTAGCTTTTGTTGCCGCAGCAGCAGGGGTCAAAGTAGCAAAACATGGTAATCGCTCGGCTTCGAGTAAAGTAGGCTCGGCAGATGTTTTAGAATATCTGGGAGTCGATTTGGCTGCACCATCAGCAAAAGTCAAAGCAGCCGTTGATGAAGTGGGAGTTACGTTTTTATTTGCTCGTGGTTGGCATCCTGCTATGAAAAGTGTTGCGCCTCTACGCAGTACTCTTAAAATTAGAACTGTATTCAATCTTTTAGGCCCTTTGGTAAATCCTCTTTGTCCTACAGGACAGGTGATTGGAATTTATAGCAGTGTATTTCTCGATAGTATTGCGGAAGCGTTGAATATGCTCCAAACTTCAAAGGCTATTGTCTTGCATGGCAGAGAAAAACTAGACGAAGCTGGATTGGGAGATGCTACGGATTTGATGATGGTTGACAATGGAAAAGTTGTTCCTGGAATAATCAATCCTCAAGCAATGGGCTTAAAACCTGCTTCTTTAGCCGAACTCAAAGGTGGAGAAGTGGAAGAAAATGCCGCAATTTTACGTAATGTACTTCAGGGAAAAGGTACTACCCCACAGCAAGATGCAGTGGCGTTGAATGCCTCCTTAGCTTTGCAAGTAGGAGAAATTGTCCCTTTTGGAGAACATCTTCAAGGGGTAACAACTGCCAAGGAAATTATAAGCAGTGGCTCTGCATGGTTGAAATTAGAAGAGTTGGTTAGTTTTCTGAGTAGTTAAAATTTTCCACCAAAAACAACCTCACTAATATAATCAAAAATGGAAATGTGAAAGTTAGCTCTTGCTAAAAAGAGAAATATAAGCTTAAATTTTCCCCAACGCTGCTATTTAGCTATTAAAAACACCTGTAGCGCGGTAATGTTTCTTTATTTCATTGGGTTAGTTCTTATTTCTTGAAGTTGATTTGCTTGTTTGGGCTTAGGCTGTGCATTACTTTCAGTAGGAGAGTAGGATGCGATCATGACTATAGGCAGAGTTAGGGTAACTACCGCAACTCCCGTTCCTAAAAGACCTGCCCACCTATGACCAGGAGAGTCTTCTGCTTTTCCTGGGCGTTGGCTAACTTCCATATATAAATATGATAAATTCGACTTTATCTTGATAAACGATTTAAAAGAAATAGAAACATTGGGAATATAAATATTCCTTTTTGTTCCACAATTATAATTGTAACCGCAAATTTGGCTAGGGTTGGTATCTTCCATAACCAAGGTTATAAAAATTTAATTAAGATTTTGGAGCAATAAATCAATGGAAGTCCAGGCAACAAGCTCATTTAATCATTGTTCTGTGCTGACTAGAGAGCTGATTGAAGGGCTAAATGTCTTACCAGGCGGTCAATACCTTGATGCTACTGCTGGTGGCGGTGGACACAGCGAGCTGATTTTGAATAAAGAAGAAAATATTAAGCTCTTGGCGATAGATCGAGATGAAACTGCGATCGCAGCGGCAAAAGCTAGATTGGCGACATATTATCCTCAACAATTAGAGTTATGGCTAGGTAACGATAATTATGACGAAAATACTTCTATAGAACAT
>CAKZYI010000381.1 GCA_937884735.1 uncultured Pleurocapsa sp. | reverse complement strand
CCTCTTCTGCTACGTCTCCACCTTCAGCTCCTTCTCCACCTTCTCCGCCTTCTCCTCCTTCAGCTCCTTCGCCTCCTTCAGCACCTTCAGCGATCAAAGTGTATGCCTCGTTTTCCATTTCCTCTATTTCATAGGCATTAGAAGCTAAGGTATTAGTTCCTACCGTGCTGGCAATACTCAATGCTAAAAATAACTCTACAGTTTTAATTCGGTTAGCCATAAATCCTTATCTATAATTAATTCTTAAATTGTCTTAAATTAGTAATTTACTAGTAATGAGAATCCAAGTCAATTATTTTAAAAATCAATAAGTTTTGAATAGTAAAGAACAAATCATGCATCTTCAAAAATCACGTCAAAAAAGCTCATATCAAGCTATTCGCTAACACCATCACGATGGTAAAACAAATACTTCTCAAGATATTTTTAAGCAAATTTTCAAACATGTCTTTTCATTGTCCCTCTATAATGATTGCATCGCTTCTTTTATGAGGTTTTGAATTCTTCGATCTATGAAAAAAAGTATTTAAGATAATTGCAGAAAATTTTTAATAATAAAGAGTATTCGTTCTAATTTGTTTATCAAAAATCAAGCCACGGAAAAATCATCAATCTTCTTTTTCCGTGTTATTAATGTCTTCCTCACTATTCCTTAACAGAGATTTAAGTATATTTTCTATTAGACTTATGAATATATTGAGAGTAGATTGGATTCGACTTCAGGCAAAGCGTTACTAATTTCTTGGGAGCGACATAATCAAAGTGGGTTTTCTTAATCGTTTTAATCTTTCGCGGGATATAGGTATAGATCTGGGTACAGCCAACACTTTGGTATATGTGTCCAGCAAAGGAATAGTCTTGGAAGAACCTTCTGTAGTTGCAATTGAGCGCAAAACAGAAAATCCTAGAGCATTTGGGCAAGAAGCAAAATCAATGCTAGGGCGTGCTCCTGAAAATATTCAGGCTCTACGTCCACTCAAAGATGGTGTCATTGCTGATTTTGATGCCACAGAGGCAATGATTCATGAGTTTATCAAACGTGCTTTTGAAGGTAATCCTCTAGTACATCCCCGTATGGTAATTGGTATTCCTAGCGGAGTTACCAAACTAGAGCGTCGAGCCGTAATCGAAGCTGCTTCTAATGCAGGAGCAAGAGAAGTAGATCTGATTGAAGAGCCTCTTGCAGCAGCTATTGGTGCAGGTTTACCCGTTACCGAACCCACAGGTAATATGATTGTGGATATTGGGGGCGGTACGACGGAAGTAGCGGTAATTAGCTCCCAAGGGAAAGTAATCAGCGAATCAATTCGTATTGCAGGGGATGAATTAACAGAAGCAATTGTTAATCAGGTAAAGAAAGAACACAAGCTTGCTATTGGAGAAAATACAGCCGAGAAAATTAAACTAAAATTGGGTTCGGCTTATCCTGTAGATGAAAACGAGCGCACAATGGAAGTCAGAGGTTTGCATCTGTTATCGGGTTTACCTCGTACTATTGAAATCAATGAATCAGAAGTTCGCGATTGTCTACAAGAGTCAGTCAATAGCATTTTAGAAGCAATTAAGCGTACCTTAGAACAAACTCCTCCAGATTTAGCCGCCGACATTATCGATCGCGGAATTATGCTGGCTGGTGGTGGCGCAATGTTGAGGGGTCTAGATACCCTCATCAGCCACGAAACAGGAATTATCACTCATATCGCTGCTGAACCACTAAAATGTGTAGTGCTAGGTACAGGAAGAGTTTTAGAAGATAAAACTTTGGATCGAGTTTTTAGCGATCGCTCTATACTTGCTTAACACTTAAGTTATCAGAAATTGATAAATGTTAAATGATAAATGCTAAATGAAATATGAGTCGTTGGTGGGATAAATATGGTTCTCGTATACTACTACTTTTAGTAGCAACCCTTGTTGCTTTTGCAATTAAATTGACCCAGGCTTCGGCATTTTCAGAAGCCTATTATTTTGTAGTTCGTCCATTTCAATCCCAAAAACAGCTTGTTTTAGAAGATAGATTAACCAATGCTCGTATTTTAGAGTTGGAACAGCAGGTAATAGAATTAGAACAGCAAAATCAGCAGCTAAAGCAGTTACTAAACTATGCTGAAACTATAGGGGAAGAAACAGTGACGGCTCCTGTTATTGGTCGTAGTCGCGATCGCTGGTGGAATCGAGTTACCCTAGGAAAAGGTAGCAAAGATGGTATCAAAAAGGGTTATATAGTTATGGGAATTGGTGGTGTAGTAGGAAGGGTGACTCACACCACTCCCCATACGAGTAAGGTACTGCTGGTTAGTGATACTACTAGCCGTGTTGGTGCTACTGTTTCTCGCAATCGTCAGTTGGGTTATGTTCGAGGAAAAGATTCATCAACAGCAGTAATGAAGTTTTTTAATCAAGTAGCAGACATTAAGCCTGGAGACGAAATTGCTACTTCTAATTTGAGTAAGCTTTATCATCCTGGTTTGCCCATCGGCAAAGTAAAATCTCATCAAATAACCAAAAACGATACATCAGAAATAGAAATCGAGTTGACTGCTCCTATTGATGTTTTAGAATGGGTTAATGTCCAATCTTTTGATAACAATACCATCAATAAGTA
This sequence comes from uncultured Pleurocapsa sp., assembly GCA_937884735.1. Taxonomy (GTDB): domain Bacteria; phylum Cyanobacteriota; class Cyanobacteriia; order Cyanobacteriales; family Xenococcaceae; genus Waterburya. The sequence goes on along the minus strand of CAKZYI010000381.1, from coordinate 5,643 downwards.
AAAGAAGTTTAAATTACAACAATTGATACTTTTGAAAGAGTTATCAGATCGCCATTTTTTTAAGCCAATTTTTTAAATATAATTTTAAATCTAATAGAAAAACAGTCTATCCATTGCTTTGTAGGCAAGGAATTAAGATCATTTTAAACTCACGTTAAAAATACTTCATAATTGAAAAAATGCCTCGTAGAAACAAAACATATTTTGATACTTTTAAGATTTTAAATATTGCTTTGGTTATTTTTTCTCTGATTGTTTGTATAATTCTGATGTTGTTTAGAATCCCTGGAATAGAATTGTTGGGAACTTCCCCCAATTGGCTATTAATTTGGTTGATTGCTTGGAGTCTTAAAAAATCAATTTGGCAAGGAGCGATCGCAGGTTTACTTATTGGTTGGGTATACGATGCAATTACTTTAGCCGTTCCTTCCCATACTCTGGCTTTTATAATTGTCGGCATCTGTACCGCCAGAATCCAAAAGCAAAAATATACGGGTGAAGACTTTATATCTGTTGCTTTTGTTGTTAGTGTATTCTCAATTTTGGCAGAAACTATCTTTGCTTTACAATATTTGAGAATACACTGGCTTTCGATATCGCAAGTACTACCCAAATATCAACAAACAGCGATTATTTCGGCAATTATTACCAGTCTTTGGAGTCCAATTTTTTACTATCCTTTTAATTTTTGGCAGCGCAGAATTAAACAATGGCAAAAAAGAGCGATTAAATGATTGCTAATAACTAATGACTAATGACTAATAACTATATAATCTTTGCCTCTTAAAGTGAAATTGCTCCCCTTGCCATATCTGCGATCGCCTTATCATTAGCTTTGGGTAAGTGATAATAAGTGCCGCCAGCTTGCTTGGCTAATTCTTTAGCAAATCCAGTAGAGACAAAACGGCTTTCAGTGTCAATCATTAGCAGCTTCATCCCTGTAGCTCGAACTTTGCCAGCAATATCAAGCAATTCTTCTTTAATATTGGGTTTTTCTGCTCCTTCTTCTGGCATTTCTCCCAAAGAACGAGATAAAGGAATATTTCCTCTACCATCAGTTATCGCCACAATGACAACTTGTCCCACATCTCCAGACATTTGGGCATTGATGCCAACGTTTACAGCTTGAGTCAATCCATGAGAGAGGGGAGAGCCACCACCACAGGGTAAAGTTTCTAATCTACCTTTTGCCATCGTAATCGATCGCGTAGGAGGAAGTAAGACATCTGCTCTTTCTCCCCTAAAGGGAATTAAAGATATTTGATCGCGGTTTTCATAAGCTTCGGTCAATAGACGCATAACTGCACCTTTAGCAGACTGCATTCTGTTTAATGCCATCGAACCTGAAGATTCTACCACAAAGACAATCAATGAACCTGCTTTGCGCGCCATTCTTTTAGAACGTAGATCGCTTTGTTCTACAATTACATTTCTTCCTGGGTTGCGTTCCCTTCTGGCTTTTTGATAGGGTGCGGCATTACGCAGGGTAGCATCTACCGCAATTCTTTTTACTTTACCCTTGGGAATCATAGGCTTGATATATCTTCCCCTGTCATCGGAGAAAATTAAGCTCCGCGCCCCCGATTTTCCTTGCCTCTGCATAGTCTGAGCAAAGGTTAATACTTCAGGATCTAAAATTACCCCTTCAATATCAAAGACAAATTCATCAGGAATAGCAGGGGGCTCTTGCTCTTGCTCTTCCTCTTCCTGCTCCTCTTGGTCGTCTGGTTCGTCCTCGTCTTCGGCTTGGTCTGGATTCTGTTCGTCGTGCTGTTGTTGCGGTGGTGGTGGGGGTGGTTGTGGTGCGTCTTCTGGAGGGGTTTCAATAGTAGTAGCGCGAGGAATAATCGCTAATTCTACAGCTTTACGAAGATCGTCAGCAATTACATTATCTCTACCATCCAATGCCGCACAGGCTTTTGCTACTCTTACGGCAAACAACTCTGCACGATGCCCTTCTACCGTACCCCTTACGGCTTCTTGTACCAAATATAAAACCTGATCGTGGCTTATTTTTACTTCCTTGAGCCATTCCCGCGCCAGAATGATGTCTGTTTTGAGACTATCGATATCTCCTTCATAAGCGTTGATAAAGTCTTTGGGAGAGTTGGTGTAGTCAATTACCTGATTGACCGCTTTTACTCGTTGTTCTAGGGATAATAGTCCATCAGCAGAAAGAGCGATCGCAATTCGATCTAAAAGATGCTCCCGCAATACTCCCTCTTCTGGATTGTAGGTAGCAATCAAAATTGGTTGACAGGGATGTTGAAAACTAATTCCTTCCCGTTCAATTACGTTTCGTCCATCGGTCAATACTGTAAGTAGCTGATTGGCAATTTGGTCGTCTAGAAGATTGATCTCATCAATATACAAAACTCCGCGATGGGCTTGAGCGAGTAGTCCTGGCTGAAATATGGGTTCGCCACGCTTAACTGATTCTTCTACATCTACCGAACCCAATAATCTATCTTCTGTTACCCCCAATGGTATTTGAACAAAAGGTGCAGGAATAATTTGCGTGGGGATTTCTTCAACAGATGCACCGCCATATTTAGCTACGGTGTCATCATCCCAAGCTTGAGGCTTAGTTGGGTCGCAATTGTAGAGAGAATCTTTAATAACTTCTATGGGTGGCAAAAGGTTATATATAGCCCTTGCCATAACTGATTTGGCTGTTCCTCGGCGACCTGCGATCGCTACTCCTCCCAATTCTGGGTCGATCGCAGACAATAATAGAGCTAGTTTAATTGTCTCTTGTCCGACAACAGCAGTTAAGGGAAAGTTGAGATTTTTGGGTGCAGTAGTTACAGCAGACATGGCGATCGCCTTCTAATTCCTTTTGGGTAATAAAACCAATGGTAAAAAAACCTGCCGTCTTACGATAGGATCTCTTACCTAGACTTTTTACTTTAGTCTATTGAGGGGGTTAAACTCAAAATTATTCTGATGATTTTTTAGGGTTATAAAACTGATTGATGGCTAAAGATTTTAAGGAAAAGAAAACTTGGTATACGCCTGTAGCAGAAATTTATCATCAAGCAAGACCAAAGTATCCTCAAACGCTAATCGATCAAGCGATGATTTTGGCTAAACTAAATCCTAGCACCGAAGTTTTAGAACTTGGTTGCGGTTCGGGAAATGCCACTATTGCTTTTGCCCACTTAGATTTACCAATGACTTGTTTGGAGATTAATTCAGAATTTTGTCGTTTAGCACAGCATAATTGTCGAGCATATCCTCAAGTTGAAATTTACAATACGTCATTTGAAGAATGGAAAATAGAGAGTAAATTTCACGCTGTTTTGTCAGCTAATGCTTTTCATTGGTTTTCGCCTAAAGTTAAATATGCCAAAGTTGCAGCCAGTTTGAAAAATAATGGCTTTTTAATTCTGTTGTGGAATTTGACTCCTGAACCTCCATTGGAGATTTTTCAAGCTTTAAATGAAATATATCAGGTTTATACTCCTTCACTGTTTAAATACGAAGGAGCAGCAAAACAAGCAAAAATTTTAACTGGTTTCCAACAAGATATTGAAGATTCTGGCTATTTTGAGGATTTCAGAAGCGAACAGGTAGCTTGCATATTATCTTATGGCATAGATGAATATATCAATCTAACTAGTACGCTACGAAGATTAAATACAGAAACCCAAAAATTGCTATTTCCTCGTTAAAAAAATAAGCTACAAGAATATGACGATTGCGTAGAACTTTCTTTTCTATCCGCCATTCAGATAGCGAGGAAGAAGTCATAAACTGTCTTGATACATTAATCCTGCTCTTTTTTCTACTTGTTACCTAGTCTGGCTCTAATTTTATTTAACTGTGTTTTATTACTCACAGGCGATCTTGGCTTTGGTAACTCATCATTAGGCCAATTATCTAGATCGCTACATATACAGTCTAAGGATTGAATCCCCGATCCTACAACTGCTACAGGCATATCGCATCTAGCGCAACCATCTATGTCCCAACCAGAAGAAAGTAGGTCTTCTACAGTTTCTTGACTGCCTTCTAAGTAACAATCTTTACCGCCAATACTAATAACTTTTTGCCAGCATTCTTCAAACTGTGAAGAAAAACGATCGCCTTGAATAATTGGTTGGGGTAAGAAAATTTCTTCTCCGCCACGCCACACCAATTTTTTGCCCAATTGAAACCAATAAGCGAGATATGTTTTGACCTGGGTTGTCGATGCCATAGTTTTTCTCCTAACCCTTAATTAATGTATTTGCCTCTGATTGTTTAAAAAGATCGGGACTAATTTTCCCCATAGATAAACATTTTTTTTCTTTATTTTATGTTATACACCGTATAAGAATAAGTGATGATTTATAAGCTAAATTTTATAATTGCTTAAGGACTTTCCCAAGATGCTTAGATTGAGTACGTGACCACCTACTACTAGATATGTAGTATCAGCAATATTAGCAATTTGCCTTGACAAATAGCCCAAGCGATCGCGAAATAATCTTCCTATGGGATATGCTGGAACAGCTCCCCATCCTGTTTCTTCTCCTACAAAGATAATTTTGGCTTTACTAGCTTCTAAATCGATTAAAAGGTTGCTTGTAATTTTTTCCCATTTAGATTGCTTCAAATCCAAAAAGTTAGCAATCCAAGTACCCAGAGAATCAATCAGCAAACACTGTGATTCCGACGCTTGCAAAATGTAAGATGACAATTCTGCATTTGATATGGTTGCAGTTTGCCAGTTTTCTGGTCTTCTTTGCTGATGTTTGAGGATTCTCTCTTGCCATTCTGCATCTTCCATATCTATTTTTGCGGTGGCTATATATGTAATTGCTAAAGCCGATTTTTGCGCCAGTACTTCGGCAAATTCGCTTTTGCCAGAGCGAGACGCTCCAGTCACTAAAATAATTTTTTCACTGTTTAACTTCTGCACAATGTTTTTTCAATAATCGATACAACTATCTAGCAGCATAACCAGTTGTTTTGCCAATGATCAATTTACCAAACTTCCTCTTAACTTGACCTTTAGATAGGCTTTTGACTTGAACATTATTACTCCAGCTAGCATTAAACATAGTTTCCATCACTAGCAGTTGATTGGTTAACTGTTCCCCGTCAATGTGTGGGTTTAAATTGGCTGAAACTATTTGTCGCATTGATTTTAAGGCTTTCTCTTTTGTTTGCGCTGCAAGATAGTTTTGTCTGGTTTGGGGGTCATTTTCAATATTTTTTAGTCTAGTAAGGATTAATTTTTTTTAGTTGGCGATCGCGTCCTGCTATAAAACACCACAAAGCACGTCTACCATCGCGCAAACGATTAGAAGTGACATTGATTGCTTCTGGGAACTCGCGGGCCAACTGCTGTCTGGCACGATTGATAAAGGGGTTTTGAAACCTTGCTAAACTTTTGTACTGCAAAAATAGCTCTCGCATCCGAGCGAGAACATCAGGGTCAAATTCAATAAAGTACGATGGTTTGTCATAATAAATGTGTGCATAGCAAGCGATCGCCATTGCGTCCGCTAAATCATTCTTGTCAGGAAGATTATTCTGTCGTCGATAGCTAACAGCCTGTTGATGCCCAACCCAAAACACGCGTATTCCCTCGTGTTAGCAGATATGCGCTACTAACCATGAGTAGTGCATTCCTGTTGGTTCGAGAGCTACTGC
>CAKZYI010000380.1 GCA_937884735.1 uncultured Pleurocapsa sp. | reverse complement strand
AGATTTAGAGCATACTCTACCTGTAGCTAGCTACTGGATGGAAGAAGAAAAAGATCCTTTACCTGTCTTATTGCCCAAAGAAGTCAAACAAAAAGAGAAAGAGCTTGTCGAATTGCCTCAAGCCGAACCCCAACCTATGCAAATTCCTCTTAAGAGACAGATGGAAATAGAAGAGCTATAAGCCATTGAGCATTGTCCTAAAGGATACGCAATGTGCAATTTGTAAAAATGATTAATCTTCTCCCCTCTTATAAAAGCTTACAATGGCATACTTTTTACATTTGACTGCTTTGGATGACTGGGAGACACGAAGCTATGCTTCGTCCAGAATCTTCGATTCTGGGAACATCAAAGATTTTCGACGAGGGGACTAGGAGATTTTTTTGGTACATGATTATTGTTCAATGATTATTGTTCATAGATTGCCCCAAAATCACATTTACCTGCTCGCCAATTAGCATCACCAAAGAACTCAAATAAAGCCAAAGCATCAAAATAATTGCTGTCCCGACTGCACCATAAATCTTGCTGTAGATACCAATATGGGAAACATAAAAACGGAAAGCCAAAGATACGATCGCCCAAGAAATAGCTGCCAAAATTGCTCCTGGAAAAATAGGTATATTCTTAGTACGATCGCTCGATCCGAAACGATAGATTAAACTAAAAGCGATCGCCACAATGCCTAACGCGATGGGAAATCCCAACACTCTCCATAAATCAATCAGCATTTTACCAAAGCTTAATTCTAAGTTGGAGTTCACTATAAAATTCTCCGTCATGACAAAACAGGCATACACAAGTTGAATAGCTACTACTGAAACAATCGCCACAATAGTAGTAACAGTCGATTTAAATTCTCGATCTCTTTTACGCTTTAAACCTGTTTGAAACTGATAAATGATTCCCGCACCTGTGGTTGCGATCGCAATTACAACAATCACGCTAAACACTTTCCAAGTGGACAATAGCAATGAATTCCAGTTTTGCTGAAATGCTATGTGTAGTAAAAAATCTCCTATCCACAGCAAAAAACAGGCAATAATTAAGAAAATGATGGTAAAAATAGTCAAAGAAACGGCAATTACTTTTGTTTGTAAGTATGAACGCCGATTTTCTAAGGTAATTTGATGAATTTGATCTAAAGCATTCATCGCTGCGCTCAATACTCCAGAAATAATCCAAATGGCAGTGATAGAACTTAAAGAAAACCAGCTTTTTCCTTCGGCAGATTTGATGTTTTCAATAAAATCTAGTAGTAAAGTCCAAATCTGTATTGGTACAATTCCTGCAAAGTGAACGGCAAGACTAGCAAAAGTAGACTCTACAGACTGTTCAAACAAACTGATTGCAGTAAGAACAGCAATAATAGCTGGGAACAGTCCTAGCATTGCATGAAAAGCCATTTCTGCTGCTAAACCTGTTAGTCTTTGTTGGATGACACAAGCAATAGTTTTCTGTACAGTTATCCAGTTAAGACAATGTACAAATTTAATCCAGCCAAACATTTGGGTCTTTTTGCCTACTTGCTACTTTGCTACTGCTTTTATAACTTTGATTGAGAAGAATGAGAAGCAAATTTTAAAACCCAAAATATGAATAAATCAACTAAAATTTTTGTTTATTCAAACTTAAAAATGTTTTTTTAAATATCTATGTCGCCAGACTTATCTACGGGAGGAACAGGATCGTATCCTCCTGGATGAAAAGGATGACAGCGCAAAATACGAGTTACGGCGAGCCAGCTACCCTTAATTGTTCCATGATTTGCGATTGCTTCAATGGCATATTGAGAACATGTTGGTTGAAAACGACAGCTAGGAGGAAACAACGGCGAAATAAAGCGACGATATCCTTTAATTAATAATAGGATTATAGTTTTCATGGATTTTATGACTGAAGTAGTTTAGTCGGGAGACAATACAAAATAAACTTAAATGAATTAACAATCAGTAATTACATAGTGTCTAGTTCATCATTTAATGGCGATTTGGTAATTGATTATTAGTACTTCTGCAATTAAACCCTGGGGAAGAAGAATAGCCATCTCAAACGCCAAAGAAGATTGAGATTAACAAAGATATTAGTAAAACGCTCACAATTGGCCACATTTATGGGTTTTTGAAAAATTACTAATCTTCCATTTTTGTTTTTTAATGCTTTTACTAATTTTGGATAATCCGATGTTTGACTTCGCTTATCCTTTGGGTGCTGTTTTCCTTTATTTAGGACTACTAGTAGCGATCGCTGATATTTTAAGTAGTTTGCTACCTAACGATCCAGAATTGACTCGTAAAGTAGTGCATATTGGCAGTGGAAATGTGATTCTTTTGGCTTGGTGGTTCAATATTTCCCAGGAGGTAATTGTTAGTGCCGCAATTATTGCTGGGGCGATCGCCATAATATCTTACATGATTCCGATTTTGCCGAGTATTGAAAGCGTTGGTAGAAAAAGCTTTGGAACATTATTTTATGCTATCAGCATTGGTGTATTAACAGCTTGCTTTTGGCAAAATAGTCCCCAATACACAGTCATTGGTATCTTGATCATGGCTTGGGGAGATGGTATGGCGGCTATCATTGGTCAACGTTTTGGTCAGCATACGTACCAAATTGGACAAATTACTAAAAGCTGGGAAGGGTCATTAGCGATGGCTGTTGCTAGTTTTATGGTAACTGAATTGGTGTTGTTGTTTTTAGAGGGGATTACCTGGCAAGTACTCTTTGTTTCTCTGATAATAGCTTTAATCTCTACGATTTTAGAAGCTTTTTCTAAATTTGGCATAGACAATTTGACTGTACCCCTAAGCAGTGGTTTTATCTGCTTTTTGTGCTTTCAGGCTTTATGATAAATAAAAAGTTACATAGTCACACAATTTTAGAATCAAGCAAAAATATAAACAATTTATATTCTTTTAAACTAATGACAGATTCTGCCCCTAATCCAATCCCAGAAACCGATACCCCTCAAAAGGATACACCCCAAAGCCTCACCATAAACCCAAAACCTAAAGATAGCTATGTTAAATTGGCGATGCGTAACATGGTTCGCAAAGGAAGACAATCCCTTTGGCATTTTTTCTTGACCACATTTGGTCTAGTGGGGCTGCTGGTAGGTCTAGCTTATTTAACTAAACAATAAGTAAATTAATAAATGGATTTAACTGCTACACAATATCGTGATGTTGTCACATACGTAGAAAACCTTTATGAAGGAAATCTAGATTCGGGTAGCTTAACTAACATTAGTGCAATACCCTGGACGGATTGGATGGAGGTTTGGATGCAGTCTTTAAATCTAGAAAGTAATTTAGATCGAGATTGTGAAATCAGTTTAAGGCTCACAGGCGATCGCCAAATGCAAATTTTGAACTGCCAATATCGCTCGATAGATAAACCATCTGATGTTCTCGCTTTTGCAGCAACAGAGACAGAAATTGTTCTGCCTCCAGAGATGAGAGAGCCACTATATCTCGGAGACATAATCATTTCTTTAGATACAGCTAGTAGACAGGCACAATCGCAAAATCACTCTTTAGTGACCGAACTAGCTTGGTTGAGTAGTCATGGATTACTGCATTTATTGGGTTGGGATCATCCTGATGATGTTAGCTTAAACCAGATGCTACAGCAGCAATCTGAATTAATCCAATTATTAAGAGTTTAAATAAACTGCTCAATTAAACATCAGCCTTTGTACTGTTGTAGATGAACATACTCTTTTTGTAATATTAAGTTATTATTACGTCAGAGATTTTGAGTACATATACGGATGTTTCTTGCCTTCACCATAGCTAAAGCAAATCATCAAAAGAATTCGCTATTGTCTTTATTTGGATAAAAATATGAAATCTTCTACTATTGTCTCCACAAATACGGAATCTAGCTCTGCTAACAAAAAAATTATCCGTAATTTGGCTTGGCAAGTGGCACCCAATTTATTTCTAAGCTTCAAGTATGCCTGGGCGGGAGTTCGTTACGCTTTTGTTACTCAAAGAAACTTCCGTATCCACACATTTATTGGTATTATCGCAGTCAGCTTGGGTTTGTTGCTAGAAATTAGAGCGATGGAATTGGCGGTGATCGTCATGACCTGCGCCATTGTTATGGTCTTAGAATTAATCAATACTGCTATTGAGTCAGTAGTAGATTTAACAGTCAAGCAAACTTACCACGAGCTAGCTAAAATAGCGAAGGACTGTGCTGCTGGTGCAGTCTTAATTAGTGCGATCGCAGCAGTAGTAGTAGCAGCTTGTATCTTGCTTCCCCCTTTGTTGCAACGCATTATGCCTATGTTGTAATGGAGATTTCACTTGATTATCGTCATAGATAACTACGATAGTTTTACCTATAATTTGGTACAGTATTTAGGAGAATTAGGGCAAGAAATGCCCGTGGCATCAGATATTCGCGTGTATCGCAATGACGCTATTGATATTAGCACCATAAACCAACTTAAGCCTGATGGTATCCTAATTTCCCCTGGTCCTGGTCGCCCTGAAGATGCGGGAATATCTTTACAGTTAATTGAGAAATTGGGTTCGCAAATTCCAATTTTGGGGGTTTGTTTGGGTCATCAAAGCATTGGTCAAGTTTTTGGCGGCAAGGTGGTTTCTGCGACAATTTTGAAGCATGGAAAGACTTCTCCTGTTCACAATCAAAAAATTGAAATTTTCGCGGGGATAAAGTCCACATATGCTGCTACTAGATACCACAGTTTGGTAATTGACCGTCAAACCATTCCTGATACCCTAGAAATTACCGCTTGGGTGGAAGATGGAACAATTATGGGAGTCCGCCATCGAGACTATCCTCATGTCCAAGGAGTGCAGTTTCACCCAGAAAGCATTTTGACGGATAATGGAAAATCATTATTACGCAATTTTTTGCAGTCTTTAAGCAGCAAGTAACTATATGAAACGGCGACAATTAATCCGTTACGGTGGAGCGAGTTTGGCAACGGCGATCGCTACTAGCACGATCCCTAGAAAACTTTCTGTTGCCCAGGATGCTTCTGAGTCTGTGACTATTCAGTATTTGGGACACACTTGTTTTTTGTTTACAGGTAGTGGTCTAACAGTTTTAGTTAATCCTTATCAATCTGTAGGCTGTACTGCTAACTATATCCTTCCAGACATACAGCCTGATGTGGTGCTCGTAAGTAGTTTTTTGCTAGACGAAGGTGCAGTTGATGAGGTTTCAGGAAATCCTCAAGTATTTACTGAAAAAGGCAATCATAGTATCAAAGGACTTAGTTTCAAAGGATTTTCTTTGCCTCACGATCGCGTAGGAGGAAGAAGATTTGGGAACAATATTGCTAGGCGATGGACTCAAGGAGGAGTTGATTTAGTTCATTTGGGTGGTGCAGCCGCGTCTTTAACCACAGAAAATAAGATTTTGTTGAGTGGTGCAGACATTCTTTTCACCCCTGTTGGCGGTGGCATTAAAGCATATAATCCTCAAGAAGCAAGGCAAGCTGTAAAAGTCCTCAATCCCAAGATGATTATTCCCACTCATTACAACACTAGTGCAAGTAATCAAGAGGAGTGCGATTTGGCTCCTGTAGATGAGTTTCTAGCCCTGGTGCAGGATATGGAAGTGGCTCAAGTAGGTAGCGATCGCATTGCTGTCAAAAAAGCTGATTTGAATAGAGAGAAAACACTAGTTAGAGTCCTCGACTATACATCATGAGCTTTGCAGTATTTATTGGTTTGGGCTTGGGGGCGATCGCTTGGGGACTTAAATCTAGCGAGGAAGTAGCCCAGCTATCTAGTGCAATTGTTGGGGTAATTTTACTAATCTGGGGGTTGTGTCTTACTCCCCAGATGTTTCTTGTTGGTGCAGAGATTCTGGCGGTAATAGCCGTCTTCCGAATTTGCGTTCGCTGTTGTGAGTGCGATTGATAATTTCTGACTACTAACCACTGTTTTTTTATTAGCTTTCAACCACGCTTTTTTCTAATGACTTGACGCGCATTTGAGCCGTGTTGTTTTCGGGATCGTATTCTAAAGCCTGTTTGTAAGTTTCTACTGCTTTAACAATCATCTGCTTCTTTTCGTATACATTGCCTAAGTTATTTAGAGCTATTACATACTCAGGATAAAGTTTTAAAGCTTCTTTGTATTGACGAATAGCTATGTCATACTGCTCTTGGGCAAAATAAGCGTAGCCCATTGCATTATGGATCAAGGCTTGATTTGCTTCAGGCAATTTTTTGTCTACTTTCAAAGCTTTATTAAGCAAGGATAGGGATTGAACAAATAGTTTCTTATCCAAATAAAGACTACCCAATTCATAATATTCTTCGGCAGTGCCTTTTTCCTGCTTGAGTTTATTTTGAAGGCGAGAAAAAGTGCTTTCTTGCTTGCGAGTTTTAATTACCTCTCTCAAGATATAAATTAGGGAAAAGATTAATATTGCTAATAAAGCGGAAATATATATTACGGGTAGATTTTCATTCATAAAGCGATCGCTTCTCTTATTTGAGTTTTTTAACTTATCATTTATGATTACTCATAATTTTTACACATCTGCCAGAGTCAGATCCTTAACAGTTAACAAAAAGTTGAAGCTTCAGCTTTTTTGTCTATAGTATTTTTGTGCTATTAAATAGTAATTTTTTTAGCTATAGCCATTTCCAATTAGAAAAAGTAGCAGCTTGTCCACATTTTTCACCCGACTCATCAGTCAAATTCCAGATAATCGCCTGGTCAATCAAAAATCTTTTGCCTGTGGTGGTAATTCTTACTCCTTGATAGTTATCAATGTAGCCTTTGGTTGCTGCTTGCTCTAGCATTGAGCTTCTGGTAGCTCTATTTGCTGGCTCTGCGCTCAAGCGTGATGGGGTTTGAATTAATCGATCCCAACTAATTGACCACAGCTTTAAAGCAGCTTGATTACCGTAGTTAAATATAGGATCTGCCTGAATACCATGAGAAACTACGACAAAAGGAGCATTAAATAATGCCTGAGATATTTCGCCTGGGTTATTGTTGGAGTCTATTATTTTTTTATTAAGTAGTTGTTGATAGCTGTCCAATATAATTTGACTCCAACGCACAATCTCAGGCTGTCGCCAAATGTATGAATTCTGATTCATTAACTCTTTTTTTAACTTTTAACCGAAAAGCGATCGCAATGTTTTATTGACCAACTTATTGAGGATTGATATTGATAAAAGGTAATGCTCCTTCACCACCCATTACCATGGGAAACTTGCCATCCCACTTGGTAATTGCTTCTTTTTGTAGCAGTGCGGGGGTTAAGGTTAGTTTCTGCAATCTTTGTGCTTCAGCTTGTCCTTTTGCTCTGTTTATTTCTGCTTGAGCGGTTTTTTCAGCTTTTAAAGCTTCATAGTCGGCTTGTTTTGCCTGTTGTTCGGCAATTTGTTTGGCTTCAATAGCTTTAGTAAACTCTGGCGAAAAAGAAACATTTACCAAAGAGACATCATCGACTAAAATTCCATAGTCATTTAATCTTTCTTTTAATTCAATATCAATTTCTTGTTTGACTTCTTTTCTTTTCGTAATAATTTCTTCTGCATTTTTTTGTGCGGTAGCTGCCTTGACTATTTCTGCCACAGCAGGATTGATAATGCGGCTAATAATTTCTGTTTCGTCTCCAATACGCTGATAAATAGTATTGGCTTTTTGAGGATCTATATGCCAGTTTAGTGCTACCTCAGTCTTAACATCTTGTAAATCTTTGGAAGATGCTGCTGCTCCGATATCATTTTTCTGCACTCTTACACTTAATGTTTTAACTGAATTAACAATCGGCATCATAATGTGTAAACCTTCATCAAGAACTACGTCTTGAACTTTTCCAAAGCGCATTACAACACCTCTTTCCCCTGCTTTAACAATGGCAAAAGGTTTGAGCATAAAAAAAGCTACAAAAAGAAAGAAAGCTATTCCACTATAAGTGGCTAATTTATAAGTTAATTCTTTATTAGACATCTGAAAATCTCCTCATAGACACTCTTACTTTTAGCGATCAAGATAATAAATCTGTGGCGATTGTATCCTACAACAATGGTGATGACAATTGATAATATTTTAGCTTTTGCTAGTGTAATGTATTCAAAAACATGAAGATAATTGAAGTCTGTCTAAAACTTAAAATACTATTTTAGTATTAGTTATAAATATATAGCTTATCACCTAAAAACAGTGATTAATATCTCATAGATAATATCTTGAATTTCAATAAGCTTAGATAGTATATTGAAAGTTTTAAGCATTATAAATAATAAGTAATAAGTAAAATAAATTTTAATTCATCATATATATGCATTTATATCAAAAATAGCTATAGTTTTAATTTGTCCTGAGCTTGAAGA
>CAKZYI010000379.1 GCA_937884735.1 uncultured Pleurocapsa sp. | reverse complement strand
ACAGTCTCATTGTATGAGCTTTAAACTGTGTTGAACAAGACATTGTGGTGCTCATTACCTACTCATCAGCGCCACTAAAACCTCGCTCAACACAGTTTACTCGCGTGGACTGACACCACTGATAAAAATTATTCGTACGAATTTTTTAGTATATTAGTTTGACAAAATTTATTTAGTTGGCTTAGATAATATTGCTCGCAATGAAAGCAATTTATATCTGCGTAATCAACTTTTAGTAGCATTAACTCGCACCAGGGCTTGGATAAATATTAGTGGAATCGAAGACTATTTTTTATATCAAGAATTACGCCAGTTAATTAATAGCCAACAGCAGATATTTATCGATACTAATACTGTTTTTCAAAGAGAACTAAAAATAAGCGATCGCTCTAATATTTTACAAGGATATGCTTTAGGCAGAACTAATTTTCGCCATTCCAATTTAAGCAACGCCGATTTATCCCATCTAAATTTAGCTAATATTAATCTCATTGAAGCAGACTTAAGTAACGCCAACTTCCAAGGAACAAATTTAAGCCACGCCAAACTTATTGCAGCAAATTTGAGTAACGCTAACTTAGCGGATGCAAACCTAAGCAATGCCAAGCTTATTGGCGCAAATCTCAACAATGCAAATCTCAACAATGCAAAATTAACTCGTGCAAATTTAACCAATACAGTCCTAGATACTGATAGGTGACAACCGAAAACTGGGAACTATAGCTGTAGATAATATTCCTTATATGAACTGTTATGGTAAAGCTGCAATATCTCACTTTGGCAACTGCGATCGCAATATTGGGATCTGGCAGTATCAGCGTTAAAGACTCTGATGCCTCTGTTACAAGTAATCAAGTAAATTTAATCCAAAGCAACACTACCAAAGCTCCATTTATTCTTCGAATTGCACAAAATTCTCTACAGAGCGATAAGACTTCTAAAACTGGAGATGAAATGATAGATGCCTTACAAAAAAGGCAAGATAAGATTGAAGGTCTTAAAGAATTTAAAATACTCAAAGATAAAGATAATCGAGAAAAAATCGACAAATTAGAAAAAGAAAATATCAATCTAGCAGATGCAGAAGAACTCAAACAATTAGAAGAAATAATTAATAATGAAAATTTGAATAGTGAAGAAATATTAAAAGCTCTAGAAAAAGAAAAAATCAATATAAAAAGTATAGAAAAGCTGCATAAGATTCAAACAATTATTAATTTAGGAAAATCCAAATCTAATGCTTTTCAGTCTGATGATTCTGGTAAGCTTCCTGCAACTACAGCATTTAGACTGCTTACTATTGGTATTCCAGCAACTATTTTAGTGTTTTTAATTGCCACACCATTTGTTAAAGGTACTTTTGGAGTATTTAAAAGTAATTATCAGAAAAAATTTGGCAAACCACCAATTCCAGAAAGATCTTTAACCCTCCACAATGAGGCTTTTAAGGAAATTTCAAGTATTGGCAGAAAAGCCGATAGTCTCAACGATAATAAATTTGGAAACGAAGAATTTAAGATTTTAATACATTTTAAAGTAGAATTATCTAAAAATACGGAAGGCTATAAAGAACTTAATTACAAAGTAGAACTATTAAGAGCAGCCATTATTGCTCAAAAAAGTTTCCTTAAGCTAGAATCTACCGAGTTACGCTATCGCAGTCGAAGGCAACAGGAATTTTATCAACATATTGCTGATAATTTAGAAGATAATCTTGATAAAGAGGCTTTTGCTAAAAAAATCAAAAAGAAACAAGCAGAAATTTTACCTTTGATTAATACTGAAGAAGGTAGGGAAGCAATTCATTCTTACAGCAGAGAAATTAATGAAATTAGCAAGTATGAATTAGGTTTAAAGTTGCTATCGTTGTTTAAAAAATATGACTTAAAAGATTTCTCTATTATTAGAGATATATCTCAAATTGTAGAGGGTTTACAGGGTTCAGATTTGTTAGAACCCAAACGCTTAGTTTTAACCGTCAAAGAATATTATGATGTCTTTGAAAAAATCGCTCCAGTTTTAGAAATCTCTAAAGAAGAAAGTACTCCTGCTACCTACGCTAGAATATTACAAATTGTAGGCTTGGTTCACAGACACGGAGATTCCTATGGGAAATTCAAAGAGCTAATTCGACTACTTCATAAATGGGAGAAACCCAACGAAACGATTGAGATGGTTAGAGAACAGTATAGCGATCGCGAGTACAGCATACCCCCAGAATTTAAAAAAGAAATACCAGGGGTGAATACTTATCATCAGTATGCCGAATATCTAGAAAATTTAAGCTAAAAAGACTTCAAATAGTAAATTTAAAATATATATGAATAGGAGTAAACAACTTGTTTACCCCTATTTTTGCTTATTTTTTCCAAGGTAATTTTGTTCCCATTTCCGTTGCTGCGGAAAAAATTAAATAAAGAACAAAAAAGCCAACTCCTGCCAAAAAAGCAGTTATATCACTATCCATAAATAACCTAACTACTATAAAAATCAACTATCCCATTCGATGGGGATTCTAAATAAAGCTTAGGGCTTTTAGCCATCAAAGCCAAATAATTTTCTACGCAATAGAGTAATATCCAAGATACTCAATTAACTTTGTTTGTAAGTTTATCGATCGCTTTAAAACAATTTCAATTGTCTTTTATGATATTTTTTGAATTGATTTTTAATCATTATAGCGATCGCCCATCATTACTTATTTGTCATAAAACGTACAAATTAAGTATTTAGTTAAGTATTTTAAATTAACGCATAAAACGATCGAGGAAACCATAAGTAATAAATAGTTAATTTAATCTATTTTTTTATTACTCATGGAAATATCAACTTTTGAACTGTTAATTAAACCTATTGCTCCACGTACTCCTACTAACTCAGCAGTGGCTCGTAGAGTTATCCAAGGCTACTTTTTGAGTATTTCTAATCTTGAAGACAAAAGATTGAGATACGCTATTGAATTTTTTGATAGCAAAGCTAACCCTCCTAGCCCCAATCGTCAATTAGAAGAAGGAATACCAAGAAATTTTAATTTGATTATTGATGTAGCTGGTGCTAACACTAATTTGCTGAATATTAGAAGAGGTAGTGAAGGGCAAATTACTGGAAACTTCTTTCTCGACCCCAAACAAACAGCCACCGTGCAGCTTTTACCTCCTATATCGTTGTTGACAGATAACCCCGACCTGGAAATTCGCGGTTATGTAAACCTACGATTGCCAGGTAATTTATTTGGTCCTCAAAATGATAGCCCTGTAAAAGTTCTAGTTCAACCAGAAATTCGAGGTACTTTTGTTCCCAATGATTTCCCCCGCTCGTCTGCGGGTGACTTCGATCAAATTAACTACAGCTTAACTACAGCTAGTGGTAAAGCTCTTAATGAACTCGAACCAGAACCTAGAATATTTCAAGGAATTCCTCAGTTTCCAATAACCGACATAGATTCTGCAAATTTATTCGACAACATTGGTTTTGCCGATATGAGCGATCGCGAAAGGGTCGAAATGTTGGTAACGTCTTTGGCACAAATAGAACCAAGTAAAGAAAGTTTACAAAATCTCGACCAAATACTAGCTGATTTAGATATTCCAATCAGTATGGGCATTCGTTAGTACATAGCCGATGAGACTGAAGACATAGATTGCTTTATGTCTTCAGTCGTTGGCGAGCTTTAGTCGTCTATCAAAATTGATTAATTATTGTGGGTTGTAAATTCAAAGCAATATCTCATAGTTGGGTAGCCATACCAGAAAGAGAAGTACCATTGGGAGTAATCGAATTTATTGGTGGTGCGGGTTTAGGAACATTTCCAACTCTAGCCTATCGTCGCTTTTTAACCCCCTTAATAGATTCGGGATATACCGTTATTGCGGTTCCTTTTCCTTTGAGATTCAATCATCAAGCCGTAGCCGAGTATCTCAAGGAAGAAAGAGATATTATTCGTCAAGCTTTAAACTATTCCCCAGCTATTCCTCAAATTTGGGTTGCCCATAGTTTGGGATGTAAATATATCGCTTTGCTTGAAATCCAAAAGGATATTATCGATCAGCCATCGTTATTAATTGCCCCTAGCATCGGCTCGACCAGAAATGCTGTTCCCTTTAATTGGTTAGCTAATTTTTTGGACAAATACAATCTCGGTGTTCGTCCAAGCCGAATAATCACTAAACAGTGGATGGAGCAGTCTATTAATGCTAGTCAGTTATTTCACATCACGTCTTTGCTTTCATTTAGGCAAGACTGCATTTCTGGAAATAGCCATGGTGAACAACAGTGTCCTCAAAAGGGACTATTGCCCAACCCTCCCAGTACTGATGATGTACGTTGGCTCAATAGCCTGTTACAAAACAGTCCTGACTATATTTACTCATTTGCTGAAATAGATGGTGTCCATACTCAATTGGTAAATAGACAGGTAGAACATGTAAATAAATCTACATTGAATCTGATTGATAATCTAAGGCAAGTAGCCAAAACTTTTGTAAGCTAAATTTGCTAGTCACTTATTATCAGTCGATGTATTAAAAAAATTGACATTTTTTAAAAGCTAAAAGCTATTAGCTTTTAGCTTTTAGCGCAGAGGCTAACGCCTTATTGGTTAAAGAAAAATACTGCTAGCCTTCACGATTACAATTACTCATTGCCTTCAATCGGCGCAAAACCTTGACGCTGAATATTTTCCGTTACGACACGGGGATCTAAAAATTGTAGTAGATAATCGGGTCCACCTGCTTTTGAGCCAACTCCAGAAAGTTTAAAACCGCCAAAGGGTTGACGAGCAACGATCGCACCAGTTATGTTGCGGTTAATATACAAATTACCGACTTCAAACTCGCGGGATGCTTGATCTATATGACTAGGGGTACGGGAATATAAACCACCCGTGAGGGCGTAATCTGTACCGTTGGCTATTTCTAATGCCCCATCAAAGCTATCTGTCTTAATGACTGCTAACACAGGACCAAAGATTTCCTCTTGAGCTATAGTATGGTCTGGTTGAACTCCTGCAAAAATAGTGGGAGGAATATAGTAACCACCTTCAGGGATAGGCGTTTCTAAAGCTAGTTCGCTTTGCTGCTTACCTTGCTCGATGTATTCTAAAATGCGATCGCGTGCAGTGGCATCAATCACAGAACTCATTTGGACGCTAGGGTCGTCTGATGTTCCTACATTGAGAGATTTGGTAGCCTCAACCAGTCTTTCTAAGAAAGCATCGTGAATAGTAGATAAAACGACTACTCTCGAACAGGCAGAACATTTTTGACCGCTATAGCCAAATGCAGACTGCACGACACCTACTACGGCTTGATCTAAATCGGCACTTTCATCGACGATGATGGCGTTTTTACCGCCCATCTCGGCAATGACTCGCTTGAGGTGTTTTTGCCCTGGCTTAAGTTTTGCTGCTTCTGCATATATACGACAACCAACTTCTCTCGATCCTGTAAAGGCAATAACGTGAGTGTCTTTGTGTTCGACTAAATACGTACCTACTTCCGAACCCTAACCATGGACATATTGGAACACTCCTT
>CAKZYI010000378.1 GCA_937884735.1 uncultured Pleurocapsa sp. | reverse complement strand
CCCCGATGGCAAAACCCTTGCCAGCGTTAGTGAAGATCGCACTATCAAGCTGTGGGATGTGGCAACTGGAATATGTATCAAAAGTTTGACAGGACATAGAAGATGGATTCGCTCGATCGCTTTCCATCCCCAACACAATGTTTTAATTAGTGCAGGAGGAGACTCCATAATTAAAATTTGGGATCTAGATAATGATAGATGCATCAAAAGCTTAACAGGGCATACCCAAAGAATTCGCTCGGTTGTATTTAGTTCTGATGGTCGCACTATCGCTAGTGGTAGTGGAGACAATACCATTAGACTATGGAACTATGAAACTGGAGAGTGCGAACGAGTGCTTCACGGACACAATAGTAGATTGACCGCAGTAGTATTTAGTCCCAATGGAAAGATGCTGGCTAGCAGTGGGGAAGATAAAAGTATTCGCTTATGGAGTATCTCTTCAGGGAAACTGTTTCAATCTTGGCAGGGCTATAGTAGTTGGTTTCAATCATTAGCGTTTAGTCCCGATGGTCAAAAACTAGTCAGCGGTAGCGAAAATCATAAGATCGAACTGTGGGATTTAAGCCAAAACTTCCCCAATTCCGCTTTGACCCTAGAGGGACATTCAGGGTGGGTATGTCAAGTTGCCTTTAGTCCTCAGCAGGATAAGATCGTTAGCTGCAGTAGCGATCGCACAATTAAACTATGGGATTCTAATACTGGAGAATGTATCAAGACTTTTCTGGGTCATTCTCACTGGATTCGCTCTGTCGCATTTAGTCCTAGCGGTAAAATGCTCGTCAGTGCTGGGGGAGACAATGTGATCAAGTTTTGGAATATCGAACAGCCCAACTCTCAGCAGTCTCTTTATGGTCATCAAGGCTGGGTTTGGTCAGTGGCATTTAGTCCCGATGAAAAGATGGTAGTTAGTGGTAGCGAAGACAAAACTATCTGTCTTTGGAATGTGTCTGAGGGGAAGCTAGAAAAAATTCTCGGCGGACATACAAGTTGGGTACAGTCAGTGGTATTTAGTCCCGACGGTCAAACTATCGCTAGCGGTAGCTGCGATCGCACGATCAAACTATGGTCTATTGCCACAGGGAAATGCCTACAAACATTTACAGGACATACATGCTGGGTTTGGTCAGTGGCGTTTAGTCCTGATGGTCAAACTATCGCTAGCGGCAGTCAAGATGAAAGTATCAAAATATGGGATGTTAAGACGGGTATATATTGTCAAACCATTCGTAATAAGAGACTTTTAGAAGACACAAACATCAAAGGAATTAAGGGAATAAATTCAGCTCAGATAAATACCTTAAAAGCTTTGGGGGCAAAATATGACTAAAACGGGTAACGATTGCTATAGCCGTACAAATTGAGGTACGAGCTTAAGTTAACGTCAGTTCGGGTTAACAGGATTAGTTTGTTAGGGTAGCTAATAGCTATTAGCCATTGGTGACAAGTTAGTGGTCTACGTTCTTTGTACCACAAGGGCATAACATCAACTAGCTTTGAGGTAACAAGTAACGGGTAACGGGTAACAGGCTTGGTTATTTATTAGTATTCTTGAACTATAGATGCTTCTTTTCTCCTTTAATCTATATGTAGTGTTTAAAAATAAACTAAACGCCATAACAGGGCGGAGTACCGCTCAAAGCCTATTTCATAGGCTTGCCACGCTTTGCGTGGCGTGTAGTTGACTAATGAATAAATTTCTTAACTTGTCACCAATAGCCATTAGCCAGTTAGCAAGTAATCGTCCATTCGCTCTTTTTAGCATATTGATAAATATTTGCAACTAATCTATCATCTTAAGCAATTGCTATCTGCACACGCTGGAGTTCACGCTATTCAAACAATGCCTATTACGATTTCACAAAAAGATTACTGGGATTTAGTTTGTGAAGCTCAACGTCAGAAAAATCTTAACCATAGAGATTCCTTCGACGTTACTTGGCAGTATCCAGAACAATTAGGACAGGGTACTTATCGTCAGATTCAGTTACGGCAAGGCATAGAGCTAGCAATAGATCGCTATCAGCTACACGACGATGTGATTGTACAATCTCCAGAGAGATCGCATGTCATAGAATATTACTTTGATATCGCGGGAAAATCCACTTCTGCTTCAATATCTTCAGGGCAGTATGAGCTATACGGTAGTGGCATTGCTCCAATCGAAAAATGGGAGGATTCATCAGCAGAAACAACTTTAGGAATAAATGTTCACATTGAGCCAGAGATATTCCTGACTTTTCTAGGCGATCGCGAATTGGCATCGATGGGATTAGAGCATTTGATGAGAAAGAGCGATCGCTATTACTATAATCATCGTGGTATAACCACAGTATCTATGCAAACGGTGCTACATCAAATTCTTTACTGTCCGTTTCAAGGTATTACCAAAAAGATTTATTTAGAAAGTAAGGTATGGGAATTGATGGCGTTGTTGATTGAAGAAGAAAAAGAACGACATCAAAGCAAACATTCTGCATCCGCTCTAAAACCAGACGATATAGATAGTCTTCACCATGCCAAAGAAATTTTAAACAGGAGTTTAGATAATCCTCCTTCTTTAAAGGAATTAGCTCGACAAATTGGCTCAAATGAATGCTCCCTCAAACGAGGATTTCGCGAAGTTTTTGGCACGACAGTTTTTGGCTATTTACATCAACAACGAATGGAATATGCCTGTCAACTTCTATTAAAAGAAAATTTTAATGTCGGTCAAATTGCTAAAAAGATTGGTTATGCTAGTCAAAGCCGTTTTGCTGCTGCATTTAGGAAAAAGTTTGGCGTAAACCCCAAAGCGTTTACTAAGCAATTTTGATTTGAACCAATAGCACATCTTTATAACTGTATCTTATCATTACTGCACTTTAGGGAAAATAGCGATAAATTTCTTTACGGTTTAAAAAACGAACAAAAACAACAGTATTTTCTTTAATAATTAGTCCTACACGATAGTCACCAATTCTATAACGATAATAAAAATTTTTATTTTGCCCTTTAAGTTTTTTAAGATTAGATATCTGACTTAAGTTGTCTGCTTTTTCTACCTTGAGTAAAAATTGTTTTAAACGCGATCGCAGTTTTTTGTCTTTAACAGCACGAATATCTCTAAGAAAACTATCTTTAAATTCTGTTTTCACTGTTCTTCGCTCAATACATTAAAGATTTCTTCTCTAGTCACAGTTTTACTTTTTTCTCCTTCTTCAATAGCACGAGATAGCCCTATATCTTCAATAGCATCTACTAAAATAGAACTTACTAAATCTTGATTTTCTTCTATTACCTCAACCAGAGCCTGTTTAAATAAATATTTAATTCTGGTCTCATCTATGTTTGCTGGATTAGTCATGTTCAATTTAGATTAGAATTGATTGTCTTATTACTATTTCACTATAGTTAATTTGTTTCACAAAGCATTGCAAAACGATCGGACTCTGATAATAGCTTGCGATCGCTTCTTTTAGTTTAACTTCAAATCGGGCGCAAAATATTCCGTCTGAGGCGCAAACTCTCTGTAATAACTACTAATAACTAATGTATTGTTAGTTACTTGAGAATTATTTTTATTAGTAGTGAATTACGAAGTGAAATCATATTATAGATTTGAGTTAAGCAACAGCCGTATTGTTTGGATCTTAACGATCTTAACGATCTTATGTGCGATACCAGAAAGAGCGATCGCAGAGGGCATTAAGAGCAAGGGAGCAGCCATCAGGGATACCGCTTCGCGCAAAGGCGATTCAGTTCGCTGCATGCAGGAGGCGGAGGAAGCGGAACAAAGGCTTAAGCCGCATGTAGCAGGGGGAGAAATGCTCTTGCAGCTTGGTAATGCTTCCGATCTGATTGCTCAGGGAGTAACGCGAGTTACGGGAGTAGAAGTTATTCAAACTGATGATGGTTTGGAATTAATCTTAAAAACCGTAGCGGGAAGTGAAAGATTAGTACCGTTGATTGTGCCAGAAGGGAATGACTTGGTAATCGATATTCTTGATGCGACACTAGCGTTCTCGATTAGGAATGGCGTAACTGAACTAAACCCCGCACCAGGAATTAGCAGAGTTACGGTAAATAAAGGTGATGAGAATAGCGTTCGTGTCAGGGTTTCAGGAACAAATCAGACACCCAGCGCAGAAATAGTACCTGGTAGAGACGATTTGGTTTTAAGTATCGCTCCTGAAAGAACAACTACGGAACAAGAACCAGATGAGGAGATTGAAGTTATTGCTACAGGGGAAGCAGAGGAGGATGGTTATAACCCTACTGATTCTGGTACGGCAATTGGAACAGATACGCCGATCAGAGATACGCCATTATCGATTGAGGTAGTACCCCAAGAAGTGCTTGAAGACCGCAATGTTAGAGAATTAGGCGATGCGCTAGAAACCGTACCTGGTGTTATTGAAGATGGTGGGAGAGGATTTAGTTCTGTTGGACCTGAATTTAAGATTCGTGGTTTTGATGTATTAGAAGGGTTTTTTAGAGATGGTGTTCCTACAGGTACTTTTGCACCCTTAAGCACCAACGATCTCGAACGGGTTGAAGTACTAAAAGGTCCTGCTTCAATCTTATTCGGACAGGGGGAACCAGGGGGAATTATTAATCTGGTAACAAAAAAACCTTTGGACGAACCTTTTTATTCCGCATCTTTTAGTGCGGGAAATTTTAACACCTACGAAGGTGCGATAGATTTGTCTGGACCTTTAAATGAATCAAAGACAGTTAAGTATCGTTTGAATTTGTCTTATGAAAACTACGAAAGCTTCCGCGACTTCGTTAATGGAGAACGGTTTTTGGTTTCTCCGACTTTGGCTTGGGATATTGGAGAGAATACTTCAATTAGTCTTTATGGGCAGTATGTCAGCGATCGCGAAACTTCAGACAATGGTATTGTTGCTCAAGGAGATGGCATAGTTGATGTCCCACGAGAACGCTTTTTAGATGAAGATTTTGGGGAGTTCGAGCAGGAGCAGTTTAGAGTTGGTTACAGATTCGATCATCGGTTTGATGACACTTGGTCGGTACGACACTCACTAGAATATAACGAATTTGAACCTGCAAGACTTGGTGTTTTTGGCGATGAATTTGACGAAACTACAGGGGATTTAACTCGATTTGAATACGCTACAGATGAAAGATTCCAGAGATTTTTTACTAATGTAGATGCGATCGCCGAATTCAATACTGGTTCAATAGAACACCAAGTTTTATTTGGAGTAGAGTATCTTAGCAATGTAGATCGGCAAGCTTTTGATTTTGATGCTCCTTTTCCCTCGATTAATGTTTTTAATCCCGTTTACAGCAATAACCCCTTTGAAATAGAACCCAACTTCTTTCGGAATGACAATGTAGACTCGATAGGTGTTTACATCCAAGACCAAGTAGATCTTCTGCCAAATCTAATAGCACTTGCAGGAGTTCGTTTTGATTATGTCGATCAATTTCGTACCACGCGAGATTTGGGCGAAGAAAGAGAAGAATTCCAGCAGGAAGATACTAGCTTTACCCCTCGATTTGGTGTAGTTTATAAGCCCATTGAACACATATCGGTCTATGCTTCTTACACCACCTCCTATAATCCTGCTTTTGGTGATAGTCGTAATGCAGATGACTCTACTTTTGAACCAGAAACGGGAAGACAGTTTGAAGTTGGGGTAAAAACAGACATCAACCAAGATTTAAGTTTTACTTTTGCTGCTTTTGATATTCGCAAACAAAATGTTAACACTGAAGATCCAGAAGATCCTCTCTTCACAGTTCAAACAGGAGAACAAGCCAGTCGCGGAATCGAACTAGATGTTAAAGGCGAAATCTTACCTGGTTGGAACATGACCGCAGCCTATACTTTTCTCGATGCTTTTGTCAGTGAAGACAATACCGATATTGTCGATAACGACTTACCTAATGTACCTGAAAGTCAATTTAGCCTCTGGACAACCTATGATATTCAACGAGGTAGTTTAAAAGGCTTGGGGTTTGGTTTAGGATTTTTGGCTCTGAGCGATCGCTTTGGAGATTTAGAAAACACCTTTACCCTACCAGGTTATTTCCGCACCGATGCAGCCCTATTTTACAAACGCGACAACTGGCGCACTCAACTAAACATCGAAAACCTATTTGATATCGAATATTTTGCCTCAACTAACTTTGATTCCCGTTTAGGAGTCAATCCTGGTGCGCCGTTTACCATTCTAGGTACTATCGCTGTAGAGTTTTAATTATTTGTCATTTATCATTTGTCTTTTTTGGAGGACATAGTTAATCTACAAGTGCTTTAATGCTTAATGTTTAATGTTTAAATTACGTCGTTGTTTATCTTCGTTTATCTGGCAATTTTTTACCGCGATCTTAGTTGTAATTGCGATCGCTGCTTGTAATAACAACACGCCAACTAAACCTAATTCTGTGTTGACAGAAAACTGTCGGGTAATTCAACATGCAATGGGAGAAACTTGCGTACCCTCAAATCCTCAACGAATCGTAGTTTTAGACTACGTGATGTTGGAAGCTACCTTAGCACTAGATATAAAACCTGTTGGTAGTCCTATCGAATTTGCTCCCCCCTCTGTTAACACAACTGGTATTGTCAATCTTGGCGATGTCAATGCAGTCAGCTTAGAACGAGTTTTGGAACTCAAACCCGACCTAATTTTGGGGATAACCGACTCTCCCCCACCATATTCACAGCTTAGTCAAATTGCGCCGACGGTTTTAGTTGATTTTGAACATAGCGGAGAATGGAAAGAGCATTTTGCTTTTGTCGGCGAAGTTTTAGACAAATCTGAAGAAGTAAATCGAGTCATGTCTGATTATTACCAACGAGCAAAAGAGTTTCAACAAAACATAAATGGCGATTCAAGTAAAACTACAGTATCAATCGTGCGGATTTATCCTACTCAAATTGCTCTTTATACTAAGGTAGGATTTCCTGGCACTATCTTAGAAGATGAAGGTTTATCTCGACCACCTTCGCAGAATTTGGATCTCGAAGAAACTAGGGCATCTCTTAAGAACGACCCTTTGTGGTCAAAATTCGAAGCTGTCGAACAGGGAAAAGTATATGAAGTGTGGGATTACTGGATCGGCAGTGGAGCGATCGCAGCTAACTTGGTTCTAGACGATCTTGAGAAATATCTGATCGATAAATAAATTTTTTTTAGCTAAATATCATACTGCGATTTAATTCATGTCCTCGTCCAAACCACTCCTGCGTTTACTTCGCTATGGCAAACCCTATCGAGTTCGGATTTGGGGTGCAGTTGTCTGTTCGATTTTAAACACTTTATTTGACCTCGCTCCCCCTTACCTAATTGGTGTGGCTATAGATGTAGTAGTCGAACGAGAAACTTCTTTATTGGCGCGATTGGGTATAAGTGATGTGACCACTCAATTGTTGTTGCTATCAGTGCTGACGGCGATCGCCTGGGGATTAGAATCATTAAGCCAATTTATTGGAGATAAGCTGTGGCTCAATCTGGCTCAAACTCTTCAGCACGAGCTTCGAGTAGATGCCTACAACCACCTACAAGAATTAGAACTGGCATATTTTGAAGACCGCAGTACGGGAACTTTGTTGTCTATTCTCAATGACGACATCAATCAGCTTGAGCGATTTCTCAACTTTGGCGCGACAGATCTGCTCGATTTTTTTACGCGGGTAACAGCAGTGGGGATTAGTTTTATACTGTTAGCTCCCGCTATTGCTTGGAGTGCGATGCTACCTATTCCCTTTATCTTGTGGGGAACGTTTATTTTTCAGCAGAAACTAGAACCGCGCTATGCAAAAGTCAGAGATTCGGCTGGTTCAATTAGCGATCGCCTGGCTAACAATCTTTCGGGTATAGCTACCATTAAAAGTTTTACCGCCGAGGCTTATGAAAGCGATCGTGTCACTATCGAAAGCGAAGCCTACCGCCGTAGCAATGCCAAGGCGATCGCCCTCAGTACTGCTTTTAAACCACTGCTGCGATTTTTAATTTTGCTGGGGTTTTTGGTCGCCCTATATTTTGGCGGATTAGAAGTTCTCAATGGTCGCCTTAGTGTCGGAACTTATGGCTTTATGATCTTTATGATTGAGGGTTTACTCTGGCCCTTTACCGATCTGAGCGAGTTTATGGATCAATATCAGCGAGCTATGGCATCGGTACGACGGGGA
>CAKZYI010000377.1 GCA_937884735.1 uncultured Pleurocapsa sp. | reverse complement strand
CACTGTCTATGACGTAATCTGGACGAGTCGCATCCCGTACCTTGCCTTCACGACGGAAGGGTGTAAAAACTGGTCGATCTAATATTTCTCCTACAACTGTATTCTCAAAATCAAACTCTGCTTCTTCGGTATCTTCTTCTGTTTCTTCTTCTTTCTCTGTTTCAGGTGCGGTCTGGTTTTCTTGAGCAATATCTTCTACTTTTTTGGCATTAGATAAAGTATTTTCAGGTATTAACTCTGGTATTATTTGTGGACTGATTTGTAAGTCCTTTGCAGTACCTCGATCTGTGGAAAATTCTGATACTTGTAGGATATTTTGTGCTGTAGCGCGATCGTTTCCAGAACATGTCCCCTACACAGTCAGAATCGATAGAGTAAACTGTATTCCCCACCGAGAAATAATATTTCTCATCTGTGCCTCGCAGATAATTGAGTTTTTTTATGTCAATTGGCGGGCATTCTGACTTACTCAATTTTAGATTGCCGATTGGTAATTATCTAAAATCGGTTTACAGCTGCGGGACAGTGCCAGATTCACACTGGACTTTCCCCCTTAAGTCTGATGGCTGATCCCCATCAAAACCAATTAGTTAATTTGAGATTGAAAAATAGATTGGCACACTTAATCATTGAATTAATCTGATTAAGTTACATAACGTTCTATTATCGAAACAATTAATCAAGCAATTGTCCCTATTGCAACATCAAAGCTACTTGTTTAGCAAAATAAGTCAAAATTAAATCTGCCCCCGCCCGTTTCATACTGGTAAGAGTTTCCAAAACTACTTGCTTTTCATCAATCCAACCTTGCTGGGCAGCAGCTTTAACCATTGCATATTCACCACTGACGTTATAAGCAGCAACGGGTAAGTTGGTATATTCCTTAATGCGACGAATAATATCTAGATAAGCTAAAGCTGGTTTGACCATCACCATGTCGGCACCTTCAGCGATATCCAAAGCTACTTCTTTAATTGCCTCTCGACTATTGGCGGAATTCATTTGATAGGTTTTTTTATCGCCAAATTGGGGGGCAGATTCTAAAGCATCGCGAAAAGGTCCATAATAAGCCGAGGCGTATTTAGCCGAATAAGCTAGGATTCCCACATCGAAGTAACCAGCAGCATCTAAACCCTGACGAATTGCCCCTACTCTACCATCCATCATATCGGAAGGGGCTACTATATCTGCTCCTGCTGCCGCTTGAGAGACTGCTTGTTTTACCAGCACTTCTACTGTTTCGTCATTAAGGATTGTTCCATCTTCGACTATGCCATCATGTCCATAAGTAGAAAAAGGATCGAGTGCTACGTCGGTAATGACGGTGATTTCGGGTATTTCTTGTTTAATTGCTTTTACCGCGCGCTGTACTAAACCATCGGGGTTATAGCTTTCTGTTCCTGCATTATCTTTCTTGTCATTAGAAATTAGCGGAAATAGAGCGATCGCATTTATTCCCAAATTGGCCGCATCAGCTATTTCTTTCAGCAGTAAATCGAGAGAATAACGGTAAATCCCTGGCATCGAAGAAATTTCTTCTTGCTGGTTTTCCCCTTCGGTGACAAACACGGGATAAATCAGATCGTTGACGGTTAATTGGTTTTCCCGCACCATACGACGTAAGGATGCAGTGCGACGGAGACGACGAGGACGATTAGTTAAATGTTGATTGGTAGAAGTCATAAAATGCGATCGCGTACTCTTAAATCGAAAGATAGATCGAGTTGAATTCAATAATAATGATAATCGTTATCACAACAAAAATATAGCAGGTTGTTGTTAACCTACTGTGATCGAGGTTAAGACTGAAAATTAAGCAAAGATTATAAAGTAAAGTCCAATACATCTGAGTCAATGTTCATATGTTAAGATAAAAACATCTGAATCATTGTTCATGCATTAAATATTTTACTTTAGGAAGAAAATTATTATGACAACTACCACTGTTACCCAAATGAAATGTGCCTGTCCTTCTTGCTTGTGTATCGTTAATCTAAGCGATGCTATTAGCAAAGAAGGTAAATATTACTGCTCTGATGGTTGCGCCAAAGGTCATTCAGAAGGTGCTGGATGTTCCCATGCTGCCTGCGGATGTCACGCTAGTTAAATAAAAGTTATCGACCGACGCTCTTTCTATCCAGCAACTTAAATTAGGAAGGGCGTTCATTCTATCTC
>CAKZYI010000376.1 GCA_937884735.1 uncultured Pleurocapsa sp. | reverse complement strand
ATCTTTGATGTTCCCAGAATCTTCGATTCTGGACGAAGCATAGCTTCGTGTCTCCCACTCTCCCTCTCAAAGCCACTCATTACAATATGGGCATTTGTCCCTCCAAAGCCAAAAGAATTAACCCCTGCAATCATTGGTTTATCTTTTAACCAAGGAGTTAACTCCCTAACTACTTCCAACCTTGCCGAATCAAAATCAATAGCAGGATTGGGAGTATTAAAATGTAGACTAGGGGGGATTTGCTGATGTTTAAATGCCAATGCTACTTTGATAATTCCTGCTATACCCGCAGCGGTTTCTGTATGCCCAATATTAGTTTTAACCGAACCTAACAAACACTTATCTTCCAGTTGACGATTTTCACTTAAAACTGCTCCCAAAGCCTTTATCTCTATAGGATCGCCTACTTTAGTGCCCGTACCATGAGCCTCAATATAATCTACCTGAGATGGATCGATATTTCCTCGATGATAGGCTTCTCGCAATACAGCCTCTTGAGCTTTTGGGTTGGGTGCAGCCATACCATTGCTATAGCCATCCTGATTTACAGCACTACTGAGAATTACTCCGTAAATATTATCCCCGTCTGCTTTAGCTTGGGACAAAGGTTTCAATAATATTAGTCCTGCACCTTCTCCCCTAACATAGCCATCTGCATCAGCATCAAAACTCTGACAACGTCCTTTGCTGGACATAAAACCCCCTTTGCTAAAGCCCACCATAATAGTTGGCAACAGCAGCATATTAACTCCACCCGCTAAAGCCTGGGTGGATTCTCCAGTCCAAATACTCTGACAGGCTAAATGGACAGCAACCAAAGATGATGAACAAGCAGTATCCACTGCCAAACTAGGCCCTTTAAAATCAAAAATATAAGAAATACGATTGGCAGCAATACAGTTCCCTGTACCCGTTGTAGCGTAAGGTTCGTTAACAGGCTGTTGCCACATCATAATTGAGTAGTCATGGGTACCAATACCAATAAATACACCAGTTTTGCTGCCCCGAAGATTTTCAGGAATTTTCCCTGCGTCTTCTAAAGTTTCCCATGCTACTTCAAGCAATAAACGTTGCTGAGGATCTATGGTAACGGCTTCTCTGGGTGCAATACCAAAAAACTGCGGGTCAAACTGGTCTATGTCTTCTAGGAAACCACCCCATTTTGTATTGGCTTTGCCTGGCTGACTAGGATCTCGGTCGTAAAAAGAATCAATATCCCATCGAGATTCTGGCACTTGAGATACTCCGTCTTTTCCATCTCGAATCAATTCCCAAAAAGCTTGAGGATCTTTCGCCCCAGGAAAACGACAGCCAATACCTATAACTGCAATGGGTTCTAATTGCATAGCGATCGCAAATTCATTTAAAATTAATCAACTAGCAATGTAGATTAGCACAATCTTTTATGTAGCAGTAGGTTAATTGATTAATCGATTTGAACGAACAACCATAATCTTCATTTATTTTCAACTTTTGTTAGTCGATATCCCAAGCCTCGAACGGTTTCAATAAAATCCGCTGCTGCACCAAATTTCTTTAATTTTTGCCGTAAACCTCTAATATGTACTTTGATGGTATCTTCATCAGGAGGATCTTCTAATGACCATATGCTATCTATCATTACAGAGCGACTAAGAACTCGTCTCCCATTTCTGAGTAAAAGCTCCAAAATACTATATTCTTTAGGGGTTAAGCCGACTAAATTTCCATCATAGCTAACTTCATATGTACTAGGATTAAACTGCAATTTCCCCCACTCTAAAATCGCTGGTATGGAAGTACTTCCCCGTCTTAATAACGCTCTAATTCGGGCAAATAACTCGCCTAAGTCAACTGGTTTGACAATATAATCATCTGCTCCTGCATCTAGTCCTATAATTTAATCTCCAATAGTATCTAGAGCAGTAATCATCAAGATGGGCATTTGAAGCCCCTGAGAACGAAATTTTTGGCAAAGATCGATCCCATTAATATCTGGCAGCATCACATCGAGCAAGATTAGATCATAATCTACAGCCACAATATAAGCGAGAGCAGATTCTCCATCATTAGCAACATCCACTACATATCTTTGGTCGGTAATTGCTTCTGCCAAAGTTTCGGCTAAATTAAAATCATCTTCAACTAAAAGGATTCGCATTCTGAAATATTTTTCGAGAAAATTTTCTAAAAATTACAATAAAATTTGCTGTCTAAAAAAGTACTATATCGCCAGCTATTCATAACCTATTGGAATAAACTTTCCGATTTCTTTACTCTTCTCTCACTATTTTGCTTACTTCCAGTTGTTATTGTGCTCTAAGTATAGAGATTAATAGAGTGCAGCTATTAATTTTTCAACAGTTTTCAACAGTATTGTCAGGTAAAGTTATCTTGAATCATGAGCTTTATCTGGATTAATACTGCCATAAATCTTTAAATTTAAATCTCCAATTTTTAAAAAAGTAATAAGATGGCAATTCCTCTACTTCAATATTCTCCTTCGAGTCAAAACCAGCGGGTTGCAAACTACGAGATTCCTGGAGACGAACAGTCTTGGATCTACAATGCGGAGAATTAGTTTTCTAATTCTGAGATCCATACACTAATTTGGGCAGCATATCGACAGATTTTAAACGAACAGCAAATTCTAGCCAGCACTCGTGAAAAAGGGTTAGAATCCCAGCTTAGAGCAGGTCAGATTACGGTAAGAGATTTTATTCGTGGACTGTTACTTTCTGACACTTTTAGAAGGCGCAATTACGAACCCAACAATAATTATCGTTTCGTTGAAATGTGTGTCCAAAGGGTGTTAGGGCGGAATATTTATGGCGATCGCGAAAAACTTTCTTGGTCAATTGTTTTGGCTACTAAAGGATTAGCTGGTTTTGTTGACGATCTTCTAGAAAGTGATGAATATCTCAACAACTTTGGTGATGATATTGTTCCCTATCAGAGGAGACGCATTTTGCCCCAGCGTACCTTAGGAGAAGCTCCTTTTGCTAGCATGCCGCGTTATGGGGCTGACTATCGCTCTAAATTGGAAGCCGATGGCTATTTTGCCCATAAACAGGTTGATTATCCATGGGCAGAGGGACAATCTTACCTACCACCCGCACCAGTTTTACTCGTTGCTAAAGTTCTAACTTTATCTGGTGCAGGAGCTTTAGGATTATTAATACTAGCGGTTGCATTTGAAGCTTTTGGCTGGATTAGCCTTTAACGATTTTCTAGATGATTTTTAGCTTGATTCCTCCCCAGGGCTGTACGTGACGAAACAGCCCTGCTTTTTTAGCTCAAAAAGCTGTAATGATAAGTAAAACTGTGGGTAATTTTTAGCTTTTATGTTTACTCGCCAAATTGATTTTATTTTAGATGGTTGGCAATCTTTTCATCCTTCCATAAATTTGGGAGGGGGGTTGATTATTTTCTTGAGTTTTTATTTCTTGATTTGCCGAGAAGTTATCCGTCGTCGTCAGACAGAGATAGATCTTTGGAAACAAAGCGAACGAGAAAGACTAATTAATCAAATAACGCAACAAATACGTAACTCTCTCAATTTAGATGATGTTTTGAGCACAACAGTAACCGAAGTTAGAGATTTTTTGAATTGCGATCGCGTTTTAATTTATCGCATTGGAGAAGATGGTACTGGTAGGGCGATTACGGAAACGGTTATCCCTCCCTATCCTGCTATTTTGGGTCAGACATTTTCTGAAGAAGTTTTTCCTAGGGAATATCATCAAGCTTATGTTGGGGGTAAGAGTCGAACTATTAGTAATATTGAACAGGATGATGTGGAAGAATGCTTGGCGGACTTTGTTCAACAGTTTGGAGTTAGGGCAAAATTAGTCGTACCTATTATCCAAGAAACAAAAGAGCTATCTCAGTCGAAGGATTTAACTACCGAGCCTCCTTATTTGTGGGGTTTATTAATTGCTCATCAGTGCAGTGACACCAGAGAATGGGAAGCTTTGGAAGTGAAATTGATGAAACAATTGGCGACTCAAGTTGCGATCGCAATTCAACAGTCCGAACTTTATACCAAACTCCAACAACTCAATACTAATTTGGAGAATAGAGTTCAAAAACGTACTCAAGAGTTAGCTCAAACTAACCAAGCACTAAAAGATGAAATAATAGAGCGTCAGCGAACCGAACAAGCCTTAAGAACAACCAATCAGACGCTTCAATCTCTTATTGCTGCTTCTCCCCGTGCTATTTTTACTTTAGATCTAGAAGAAAGAGTTAAAGTTTGGAATCCTGCTGCGGAAAGAATGTTTGGCTGGAGTGAAGCGGAAATTTATGACAAACCAAATCCCGTAATCAACACGACAGAAGTCCTTCTTTATCGCGAACTCAAACAGAAAATTCTTCAGGGTATCACTCCTCCGAGTTTGGAAGTAAGACGACCGAAAAAGAACGGTTTAGAAATAGACATTGTTTTTTCGGCTGCACCTTTAACAAATAGCGAAAATCAGGTTACTGGAATTGTGGCAGTAGTGGCGGATGTTAGCAAACAAAAAGAACAAGCCGAACAAGTACGTCTATTACAGTCGGTAGTGGTCAATACCAACGATGCGGTTTTAATTACCGAAGCCGAACCTATTGACGAACCAGGACCGAGGATCATATATGTTAACGAGGCATTTACTCGCACTACGGGCTACACTCTAGAAGAGGTTATTGGTAAAACCCCCCGCATTCTTCAAGGACCTAAAACTAACCGTCAAGCTTTGGCTGAAGTCTAAGATGCTCTGGCTAAATGGCAACCTGTTACTGTCGAAACGATTAATTATCGCAAAGATGGTTCGGAATTTTGGGTTGAATTTAGTATTGTAGCCGTAGCTAATAAAAGAGGTCTTTATACTCATTGGATCTCCGTACAGCGAGATATTACCGAACGCAAACATACCGAAACTGCGTTAAGAAGGAGCGACGAACGTTTCCGTCGTGTAGTTGAAAATGCTCTTGATGTTATTACTATTATTGATACTAAAGGACAGATTCACTACGCTAGTCCTTCTGCTCAAACGGTTATTGGCAGCTCTCCCGATGTCTTGATTGGTCAAAATTTCTTTAATCGCATTCATGCTGAAGATTTGAATCAGGCTACTCAAGGAATAATTGATCTGGGAAACAATTCTGCTTCTGTACTGCCCATAGAATTTCGTTACTGCCACCAAAACGGCTCGTGGCGAGTTTTAGAAGCTGTTAGCCAAAAGTTTATTGATGATGCACCAGAACCCAGAATTTTAATCAATTCTAGAGATATTACCGAACGCAAGCGTCTATCAGAAATGAGTTTGGCTTTGGAAAGGGAAAAAGAATTGAGCGAAATCAAAACTCGCTTCTTTTCTATGGCTTCCCATGAATTTCGTACTCCCTTAAGTACTGTATTGGCAGCAGCACAGTTAATGGAAAATTCGACTAATATTTGGCAAGATGCTAATAAGCGATCGCGAAATCTTCGTCGGATTCAAAATTCGGTCAAAAATATGGTGCAGTTACTTGATGATATTCTAACCATCAATCGCGCCGAAACAGGGAAACTAGACTTTAATCCCACATTGCTACGTCTGGAAAAATTATGTTTTCATTGTGTGGAAGAAATACAGCTTAGTGCGGGAAGCGAACATCAAATTACTTTTGAATGTCCTCAACAGGGAGAGAGAGTAAATTTAGACGAGAAATTAATGCGATCGATTATTGCTAATTTGTTATCCAATGCTGTTAAATATTCTCCCCAGGGAGGAGAAGTTAAAGTATCTCTTAAGTTTTATAGCGATCGAGTTCAGCTAAAAATTACTGACAGAGGTATTGGTATTGCCAAGGATGATATGAAACAGTTGTTTGAACCTTTCCATCGCGGTCAAAATGTTCGTCGAATCCCAGGTACTGGATTAGGTTTGATCGTCGTTAAAAAGTGTGTCGATCTTCATCATGGTCGTATTGATTTGGATAGTGAGTTGAATGTGGGAACAGTTGTGACAATTGAAATTCCTTTGTGTTCGTAATTAATTAATCTGTTGTGATTGAGGAAAGGGAAACTAGCGTGGAAAATCTATGCCGACATAACCCATAATGCTGTCTCTCCCTGGATTAGCATTGAATAGATCCGCGTGGGAGATATGATGCCAATTCAAGCCCACTAAAAGTCTGCGTTTATTTTTCAAAGCAAATGTAGCTCCCATTCCTGCTTGGGGAGTAAAGTTGAAGCTGGCACCCTTTTCGGGGACATCACTGGTTGTACCCATAACTCCTGCACCACCACCAATAAAGAATGACCAATTTTGCTGGCGAATTATATGCCATCTTCCCAAGAGGGCTAGATTTAAACCTACGGCATTATTTCCTGGCTGGTCGAAATAAATGGTATTCAATTCTAAATTGACTCTATTACCATTAATATAGAATTTAGATAGTCCTGCTCCAACTTAGCCTAAGCGACGGGGAAAAGACTCATTATTATCTAGGTTTGTGGCAAAAGCACCTTGGACATACCAGCGTTTTTCGCCTTTTTCGCCAAAAGTACGAGTTCTATCTTCTTGTTGAATCGTAGAATCTACTAGTTTATTGTTGGGATTTGCTGTAGCTTTTTTTATCGGGAGTAAAGTTGCCAACAATATCAAGAGAGATAGAGCCATGCCACGATGGATACTATTTTTGTTTTTTTGTATTGTAATCCTATGCTGGCTGTGTACTATAGACATTTTATTGATGAATAGTAGCTATTCGCTGATAATTGTTTAGATTAACTTGTTGGGTTGTATATGTCTATTGAAAACCAGCATCGATATTTTGGTAAGTTGGAATCTGTTTTATTAGTTTCTTTTTTGTTGTTGGGTTGTTATTTTCGCTTGGCTAATTTGGAAAGCAAAATATTTTGGGTAGATGAAATCGCCACAGCGGTTAGGGTTTCTGGATATACAATTAAAGAAGTTACTAATAGTCTTATAAACCAAAATATTTTGGGTTTTGATGATCTATTGATTTATCAAAATGTTACTCTAAATAAAACTTTTTTTGACACTTGGAATGCTTTGATAAAAAGTCCCGAGCATGCTCCACTGTATTTTATTTTAACTAGATTTTGGATGCAAATTTGGGGCAGCTCCATAGCTGTAATGAGGAGCTTGTCTGCTGTCTTAGGTTTGTTGGTTTTTCCTGCTTTATATTGGCTGTGTCAAGAATTATTTGACAAAAGATTTATCAGTAAAATAGCAGTCATTTTAATTAGCGTATCTCCTTTTTATGTTACCTATGCCCAAGAAGCACGTCCCTATAGTTTGTGGACAATTACGATTTTGTTGCTTGGTGCTAGTTTATTAAGAGCAATTAGAATCAACGATCGCAAATCATGGATACTATATAGTATTAGCTTGATTTTAGGATTATATACATCTTTATTTTGTGTATATATTGCTTTTTTTCAGGGCATATATATTTTGCTTGCACCAATAAAAAATAAGCGAAAAATTATCCAGCAATATTTATTATTCTCTTTTGTATCTTTTATAGCTTTTATTCCTTGGATTTTGATTATTATTAATCACTTGAGTTTATTACAAGAAAACACTAGCTGGATGAGGGGAAATTTTAATCTCGCAGAAATCATTGCTGTATTTATTGGTACGGTATTATTAATATTTGGTGATTTGCCTATTTCTCAGGAATCAGACCCCGTACAAACGGCGATCGCACTAATTGTAATTTCTTTATCTTATTTAATTATATTAATATCATCTCGCTATATTCAAAAAAGACTAACTAAGTTGATTTTATTTTTTGCTGTATCTAGCAACATTATAATTTTATTTAACTACATCTATCTTGATTACGTAAGCATAATTGGTGGATTAGTAGCCCTAATTATTTTAAGTTTATCTAGCTACTCTTTATACTATTTAATTATTCAGACAAATTGCGATCGCTTTAGTTTTATTCTATGTTTAATTATCTCTCTGCCTCTGCCACTACTAATTATAGATATTATCAATCAAGGACAAGGTTCGACTGCACCAAGATATTTAATTCCTCTCCAGTTAGGCATTCAAATAGCAGTTGCTTATACTATTGCCAATAAATTAATGTCTAGTCAAAAACCATTACTTTGGCGATGTATTATTATTGGATTTTTAATTTTAGGAATCTTTTCTTGTATTCGCAATTTCAATTTATCGCCGTTTTATCAAAAAGGAAGAAATATTAATAATCCTGCGATCGCAACTATAATCAATCAAAGCAATTCCCCTTTAGTAATTGTCGAATCCGCCGAGGCGATGGATGCTTTATCTTTAGCCTATTCTTTATCTTCTCAGACTAAATATAAAGTAACTGATACAGATAAAAATGTAATAAAGTACTTAAATAACTTTCAAAATATATTTGTCTTAAAGCCCTCTAAAAATTTCCAAAACAGGCTCCAGCAGAATTCTAAAATAAATTTACAACAGGTATATAAATCTCACCTCTTTAGTGTAGATGAAATTCCTTTAGATCTTTGGCAAATTAGTAAAATTTAAAAGCTATCAGATTTACCAATATCCTGATTAAGATAAATGAAAATAGCAATTATATGTTCTAGTTTTTTCCCTGTAATAGATGGAGTTACGATCGCAGTATTTAATCGAGTAAAACAGCTTAGTGAATTGGGACATCAAGTATTATTATTTTGTCCAGACTATAAAGTGATCGCTCATATATATCCTAATTGGCAAGACTATACAGGAGAGTTATTTAATCGTGTTAATGTAATTAATCTTCCTAGTACTAAATCAATTGCTTTAGAGTTTGAAAGGGATGTCACGATCAAATCTTATTCAATTGTTCTCCAAGAGCTAGATAAATTTAAACCA
Source organism: uncultured Pleurocapsa sp. (assembly GCA_937884735.1). Lineage (GTDB taxonomy): Bacteria > Cyanobacteriota > Cyanobacteriia > Cyanobacteriales > Xenococcaceae > Waterburya. The sequence continues at coordinate 4,371 of CAKZYI010000376.1, read as the reverse complement.
GATATTATTCATGTTGACGAAGCAGAAAGATTGAGTTTTTGTTTTCTTAAGCTGCCAGGAGTTAAATATGCCAAGGAACATAATATATCCTGTATATCTTGGTTTCATACTAACTATATTGACTATTTGGAAGACTATTTTAAACTACCTCTAGGTATTAATAAAATAATTGAACAAGCTTTAGGCTGGACTTTTGCTAAAATATATAATTCTTATGATTTAACCTTGGTTTCTAGTCTAGAAACTTTTAAAAATCTAAAAAAGCTGGGCATCAAAAATTTACACTATTCAGAATTATTAGGTTGCGATTTTGATGCCTTTAGTAAACAAAAGAAACATCATAATTTTTTCACCAAACAATATAGCTTGCCCAATTTAGAAAATAAAGTCAAGCTTGTATTTATAGGACGTTTAACTCCCGATAAAGGATGGAATTTCGCTTTAAGGTCTTTGACTAAATTGTCACCCAATATTTCAAGCAAAATTGCTCTTGTAATTGCAGGAGATGGAACTCTAAAAGAAGAGATAGATACAACTTTAAAATCATCAATAGCCGATACATATTTATTAGGAAGAATTTCTCCTCAATCTATTCCTGCGCTTTTAAAAAACAGCGACTTATTTATTACCAATTCCGAAAAAGAAACCAGAGGATTAACAGTTATTGAAGCTGCTGCTGCGGGCATTCCTGCGATCGCACCTCGAGCTCGAGGAGTCATAGATACCATTGATGATGGCGAAACTGGCTTTTTATACCAACCCCAAAATCAAGCTGATTTTATCGCCAAGTTAGAATTACTAATTAACAACAAGTCTCTACGCGACTCTATGGGCGAAAAAGCAAAAAAGATTGCAGTAAAATGGAGTTGGCAACAAACTACCAGCAATTTAATCGAAATTTGGTCGCAAGAAATCAGAGAACAAAATGCGCCGTAAAGCGAAGCTGTTATAGGTTATAAGTTATAGGTTATAGGTTAAACTAGTCGTCCATTTGCCAAGGCTCAGTCAAATTACCCTCATCTAATATCTTTTTGGGACGAAGAATCAATACCAACTGCCCGACAATCTTCTCTGCTGGCTCGGATTCAAACCATTGTATTTCTAGCTTTCCGTCGATCTCTACCACAAAGTAACTATTAATATTCCAAGTAGTATTGGCTCGATCTAGCATGATCAATACTTCCTCCACTTTACCCGATAAAGACTTAGGAAGGCGATCGCTAGAACACAAGTAAGTAATAGGATCTTGAGCCTTCAAAACTACTTGCCAGCCAGGTACAGGTACATAGCTACCATCAACAGCTTTAATATTGCCAAAGGGCTGTTGGTTTTCTACTTGGACTACCGCCTCTGTTTCTTCACTACCAAGAGGATAAGTACCAGCTAAGGGTACTATGCGGGGTAATTCATCCTCTGTTTCTAAACGATAAATAGGCAGCAAAGGTTCAGAAACAGTATTAACAACACTAAAGTCGCTAAGTAGCTTTTCAATTGCTTCCCGCGCACTATCAGAATGAGCAAATTTCAGCCCTTGAGCAATTAAACGCGATCGCTGTTGTAAATCCTTTTGACTTTTAGCCCTCTTCCAAGATAAATAAGCTACCCAATCCCCTGGATGATTGACAAAAGATTCTGGTAGCTGAGACATCCGCGAGACATCCCGCATCGCTTTGGTAACCAAGTGCGCTCCATCGATGTTCAGACGTTTGTTATAAGCCAATATAGCAGCTTCTACCCGCTGGTTTTGGTTGAGCAAGCGAAACTCGTGTAACACGTCGCTACGAGGTCCTTTAAAGTACTCTAGAATTTCTGGTGCAACGCCATCTTGAACCAAATTATCATATACCTGAGAAGCCACAATCACCATATTCTGCTGACTGTTTTGAAATCCCGTATCTTCAAAAATCTTTTGAGTACTGTATCCTGCTTTCTGTAGCTTGTGACAAGTATATCCCCACTCTACCCAACTACCTTCTTTATGCAAAAGCGATCGCATCAATTCTTGAGCTTCTGCTTCTGGGATCGCATCTTTATTATCTTGGGGAGTACTATTCATTTTTATTACCTAATGGCGAAACTTGCAGTTTTGAAGAACTTGTTTTTTGTATATGGGTGTAATTCAAATCGACTTAGACTTCCGCTATCAATTAAAACCACTCGCTAGATAATGGCATATTTTTAGCTATTGCAGGGAATACTTGCTATCAAGTAAACACATATTAACTTTAAAGTTATCTTAGGTAATACTTTTAAAGTAGATAAAACAAAGCGTAATTTTACTTTACAAGTTTTTTTCTGGATGCTTAAGTTAATTTTATTTGTTCAAATTATATTTGTATTTTCTCTAGAGGCTGCCCTGGTTATTTTAAATAAGCCTAATAGTTTAAAATGCGATCGCTATAAGAATTGATGTTTTTAAAACCTTGCTTTTGCATTTAATTTTTAATCATTTTTTATAAGAAATTTAAAACTTGGGGTGGTTAGTTTATTTCCCATAATTAATTTAAAATTTTGCTTTATTCCTTATTCCTGGAGTTATGAACATGAGTCAAAGAATGGGGTACTTCCAAACCATTCGCCTCCATTAAACTAGAATCGCTCATGATCTCCTCGGGAGTACCATCGGCGATAATTCTTCCCTGGTTAAGTAAAATAACGCGATCGCACACTTCAATAATCAATTCTAAATCGTGAGAAGAAACCACAATTGTTTCATGGGAAGCCTGAAGAAATTTTATCAATCTTCTTCTTGCCTGCAAGTCCAAGTTAGCACTAGGCTCATCGTAAAGCACCACTTGAGGCAACATTGCCAAGACAGCAGCAATTGCTACCATACACTTTTCCCCTCCCGAAAGCTGGTGAGAAATCCGATCTGCTAGATGAGTTACTCCCGTAAGAGATAAAGCTGCATTGATTCTAGTTTCTATTTCTTCAGGAGATAGTTCAATATTTTCCAATCCAAAAGCAATATCATCACTTACTGTTGGACAAAACAATTGGTCGTCAGGATTTTGAAACACTAAGCCAATTTCTGGATTAAACTGCCCTGCTTGAATTGGGCGATCAAATAGTTTCACTTCGCCATAAGTAGCTTTTAAAATTCCACAAATAGTTAAAAATAAACTCGTTTTTCCTGCCCCATTCGCCCCAATCAAACCTACTGTTTCTCCTGGGGCAATTTCTAAATTTATGTCCGTGAGAATTGCCCTTTCATTACTATAGCTAAAGCTTAAATTTTGGAGAGAGATTGCTTTAGTTCTTAAAGAAAGTTGATTTGCAGTTTTAACTAGGTCGTTCATTAATTTTGCAACAAATAATGATAATTAATAATTTGAAAAAGCAGCCTAATAATCATTAGAAGCTTGGTAATAATACTTGTAAAGCTACTAAAAAAATAGCGATAGTCAACGCCATTATGGTGGCACTAAGACTATAGATATCACTATCCTTTAAATTGATTTTGTGATATTTTTTGCCCGAGCTTCTTTGACTACCGTAACCCCGAAGAATCATTGCCTGATATATTCTCAACGAGCGTTCTTAACTCCTCACAATTAGGCTACCAGTTAGCTGGGCAAATACTTTCAAATTGCGACGAGTCATATTTTTGGGCTGAAATCCTCTCAGTTTCATAGCGCGCTGCATGGTTGTCAACATTTCGCCCAATTCCTCCAAATAACGGTAAGAAAGGAGAGTCATATCTACAATTACTCTGGGCAAACCAAGCGATCGCATTGCTTTAATGCTGCTTAAAAAAGGAGCCGTACCAAACAAAATTAAACTTATAGTTAAAATGCAGAAAAAGCGCACTGAAACCAATAGGGCTTGCCAGCATCCCTCTTCTTTAATAGCTAAATGTCCCCATTCTAAAATTGGGGTGCTTCCTGATACAAAAGGCAACAACATTATCACTGCCAAAATAAACCAGCTGGGATAGCGCAATCGAGTTATTAAAAAAGAAACAGGTATCTCAGAAAGAATAAATAAAATGCCAGTTATCGTTACCATTATTGGTTATAACCAAACAATTTGGACACAGGCAAAAGCAAAATTCAAGCTCAGCTAATTTCATTACATAATTACTGATTACTTGATTAGGAGCGCAACAATTCTGGTATGACTTGTGCGAGGAAGGAAATCAGCAGTACGCAAAATACACCTTCGATCGCCGCTTGGATAGTATAGCTAACCATGGAGATCAAATTAGCTGTCCATTCGGCATTTATATCCATATCAGGGGATATATGAGTCACTAACAACACAGCAAACATGGTTGCTGACAACAATAATGCCCCCGCACCAGCAGCAAAAGATAAAACTTTGGTTAAAGCTTGCTTCCTATTGGGAAAGCGATCTCGTTGCCTAAAGATA